>JABSRS010000297.1 GCA_013214885.1 Gammaproteobacteria bacterium | reverse complement strand
TAAAGAACCTGTGGGAGGAGTAGCGATTTCTACTTTTGACTTAAGCACAACTTTAGCTACAACTATTACTGCTACCGATACTTCTATTGTATTAACTGATGGCTCAGAGTTTCCTACATCAGGATATATTGTTATTGAATCAACTAATACCGATACTACTTCTCTTGCGTATGGAAGAATTACGAGTGAAACAATTCAATATACTGGCCGAAGCACACATACTTTAACTGGCTGTACACGAGGAACCGCAGCTCCTTCCTATGGAAATACTCCGGTTTCAACAACAGCGGTAGCCCACACATCAGGAGCAAAAATTTATGGGTCTTATAGTATAACAAAAATTGATGAAACACGTGTAGATGATGCTGGAACCACGGTGACTTTTAGTAATAAATTTAGTTTTACTTTAATCACTGCTGCAACTAGTATAGCAACAGGAGGAGGATTTTTCGTTTTCGGTGGACCCGTAAACGATAGACCGTAATGATTAAATATTTAAAAAAATTATGGAATAAATATTTTAAGAGTCTAGGATATTCTAGGATTAAAGAACCTATTAGAGACTTGGCAGGTACAGGATCAGACTTAGGTTTAGAGCCTTTAGTTAAATTGGATTTACGATTAGGAGAAGGCACTGGAGCCGCTTTAGCGACTACTACCATCGCTGGACGTAATAAACGACCATTTAATTGATAGCCTTTTTGCATCACATCAATCACTGAATTTGGCTCAGCACCAGGGACTTCAATCATCGTCATTGCTTGATGCAATTCTGGATTAAACGTTTCACCAACTGGGTTGATTTGCTCAACACCAGACTTTTCAAGTGCACGATTAAGACTTGATACCGTCATCTCAATACCTTCGACAATTGATTTAAACTGTTCGTCAGTTTGATCAATCGCTGCTAATGCGCGATCTAGGTTATCAACCACAGGTAACAATTCATTGGCGAATTTGTTTAGCGCAAATTTGTGGGCCTTTTCAACATCCATGGTCACGCGACGACGCATATTTTCTACTTCTGCTTTGCCACGTAGTACACCGTCTCTTTGAGCTGACACTTTAGCTTCACTTTCACCAAGTGCTGCTTCTAACTCAACAATTCGTTGTTCCATTGAGTCAACAATAACTGGCTCTTCAATTTCTTCAACACTAACATCTTCAACGATAACTTCTTGAGGATCTTGTAGTTCACCATCTAGAGGCTGTTCATTTACGTCTTTATTACTCATCATTTATTCCATATTCAATATTTAATACCTATGGGAGTATTATGGGGATCATTTATTTTGATTCAAGAGCAATTGTTATAAAATCACACCCTTTATATCAACCAATGACTAAAACCCAATATTAAGGTATTGATTTTGTAGTGCAATGTCTAGCGATCTCGGTATACTTGAATCATAGCTATCTGGTAACTTTATATGATGAAACGCCCTTTTAAAACCATTGGCCTGATTGGTAAAGCCAATCACAGCGCAACGACCCAAACATTAAGACAACTTTATCATTATCTCAATCAAAATGGATACGCGGTATTGGTTGAAGAAATGGTTGGCACTAATCTCGATATAGCAGGTGTCGAGTTTGTATCGTTAACAACTATTGGTCAACGCTGCGATCTAGCGATAGTGATTGGTGGTGACGGTAACATGCTAGGGAGTGCGCGAGTACTCGCCAGATATGATATTGCGGTAGTAGGCGTTAATCGAGGAAACCTTGGTTTTCTTGCCGATTTAGATCCCGAGGATTTAGAAACACCTCTAAGCCAAATTTTAAACGGCCACTTTATTACCGAAAAGCGTTTTTTACTCGAAGCTCAAATATATCGCCATGGTGAAATTAAAAGCACTAATACGGCAATGAATGAAGTGGTGCTGCACGCTGAAAAAGTTGCCCATATGATTGAATTTGAATTGTATGTTGATGGTCTGTTCGTCTACCACCAGCGCTCTGATGGCTTAATTACGGCAACTCCTACGGGTTCAACAGCATACTCGTTATCTGGCGGCGGACCCATTTTAACGCCTAATATGGATGCAATTTCTTTGGTGCCAATGTTCCCTCATACTTTGACTTCACGACCGATTGTCATTGACGGCAACAGTCAGATCAAACTGTTAATCCCAAGCTACACCGATGAAACTATTCAAGTCAGTTGTGATGGCCAAGTGACACTTGAAGTGCTGCCAGGCGATGAAATATTAATTCAAAAAAGTGAGCACCCACTTAGGCTAATACACCCTAAAGGCTATAGCTATTATGAAGTTCTGCGCAGTAAACTTAACTGGAATGAACAAACAGTGGTAAAACGTAACCCTTAACCGTGATTTGAATCATCCATATCCTTTAAGATCTTTTTGGGTAACGTTAATACCACTAAATCAAAAGAATTATCGATCATCCGTTCTATTTCACTACGCGCAATTGAGTCATCAATGACCACGGTGTTCCAATGCCGTTTATTCATATGGTAACCAGCGGATACCGCGTGATAAATATCGCGTAAAGCCGCTGCCTCATCAGGATCACATTTAAGATTTATGGCATAATGACCACTGAGTCGATCAGTACCGATGGTGGCAAACATTTTTCCTTTTACTTTAAAAACCATCACTTCCTTGCCAAAAGGGTAGTCAATCAAGCTGAAAGGTTTTTCCAAAAGATATTCTTTAAACTGCTCCATGTCCTCTCCAATACAACTATTTTTGGTATAAGATCTATTACATACAATTTTAGTATAGTGAAAAATGTATTTTTTGCCTTGGCAACTTAAAACAAAACTTGTTATTTTTTATATCTCTACAAAAAGCGTATCGATTAGGTATATAATTCCTTTTTGTTAAATAATTAAGGCTTATTCATTGTATTTTGAAGGTTCCGAAAAAAAACTAACCTTAACTATTAATCACCATAACATTTCATTGTTAAATGATTTTGATGATAACTTTTGGCAACAGTTAGTCGAGCGATGCCAAGCTAAGATATTGTCTAAAATAACCAACCAACAATGTACCGCTTACCTATTGTCGGAATCGAGCTTATTTATTTGGGACGATCACTTTGTCCTAATAACTTGCGGTCGAACAAACTTGGTTAGTGCTATTAATTTCTTTATCAAAGCGGTTAAGCCAAGTGATATTAATCAACTTATTTTTCAGCGTAAAAATGAGTACTTTTCTTATGCACAGCCAAGCAACTTCTTTGAAGACATTAAGCAACTACAGCAAAATTTCAATGGCTGCGCAGCTAGATTTGGTGCGTTAGACAGTCATCACAATTATCTATACCACCTCACTAAAACGTCTAATCAAAACTTAGTAAATTCAAGTTACGAATTTCTTGCTTATCAAATAAGCCCAGAGACATCCGAATTTCTATGCCAACCTAATTTAACGGTTGATCAGATTAGAGAGTTTTTACAACTCAGTACAATACTGCAAGGCTTTCAAGTTGATGATTTTCTATTTTCGCCGTTTGGCTACTCTCTTAACGCGATTAATGGCGAAAAATATTTAACCATTCATATTACGCCCCAACAAAATTCGAGTTATGTCAGCGTTGAAAGTAATCTTAACTTGCTCAGTATTACACCGCACTTTTTATCACTGTTACAGCCAGCCTCTTTCGATTTAATAGCCTTTAATCAAGCGGAATTCAGTGAATTAAACAATCATTACATTCCAAAAAACTATCTAATAAAAGAACAAGTTGAAAGTACTTTGTGTTCAAATGAATTAGTCAACTTTGCTAATTACATCCAACCAATGGCGACAAAAATAGCACCCTATACCATCGATATTTAATTTATTTTTTAGGCCGACGTAAGCGCCTATTATCAATAAATGACTGCAAGTCTGGAAGCTGCTCACACTCGATACTGCCTTTGAGCAACCTACTGACCATTGCGGTAATTTTTTTAGCGGTTGAATCACAATAAATCATTACCTTGCGACGCTTTGCCACTGTCATTACGGGTGCGATATACCGATGCAGTAAGGGGCGGCTAACCATTTCTGACAGCGAAACGTTACTTGAGTATGTTGGAGCAAGCTCTTCAATCGCGTACTGCCCAATTATTTGCTGATTTTGATCGTTAATCACCCGCTGACTCGCGGCATAAATTTGAGCAGCAGTTACCGTTGCAGTTGAGGGCTGTTTGTTTACCACCTTAGCTGAAGGCTCTTTTCTTACTACCTTCGCTGAAGGCTCTTCCGCATCGACATTTTCAACTAAGTGTTCTGACAATAATGACTCTTTTGGTGCGGCAATTGAATTTAAAGTAGGATCTACGGGTAGCTCTAACGGCTTTACTTCAGTTTTCTGTGGCAACATAGCAACGACCAAACGGGCTTTAATAATACTTATTGTTGGCTGAGGAGCGATATAACTGACCTTATAATTTACGATAATTAACACCAGAATCAGATGAAATAACAGTGAAATAAATACAAATAACACCGTGGCGGTGATCCCTTTTCCCTTTCTCATAGCCAATACCGAAGGTCTATTCCAATTTAATATGCTGTTTGAGCATCCAAAAACCGTTAAGTTCGGTTACTGGACATAATATTGAGATTA
>JABSRS010000296.1 GCA_013214885.1 Gammaproteobacteria bacterium | reverse complement strand
TGATATATCTTATATTTAGTAGCATGAGTTTTGCTCAAGATATTGATAAAAACCTGTTATGGGTCACAGACAACTGGCCTGATATAACAGACAGCGACACCGCTTTGTATCCCCAATTGTTTAATGAGATTTTCACTGCTCAAGGATTTAAAATAAATAAAAAGTACGTTCCGTTTAAGCGTTCGATAGCCTTTGTAAATCAACACGAAGCCGATTTCGCAGGTGGAATTACCAAGGAACAGACTAAAAGCTCTGACCACATTCAGGCACCATTTCCTGTATTGACGACACCTGTTTTAGCATTTTATAAAAAAACCACCATCCCAACAAAATTATTGGGGATAGAATCATTAAATCGATATCGTGTTGTTTCTTCGCCTCAATTGGGACGGTCTATTGGATTAAAAGATGTCTATGAAGTAACCAATAAATATCAAGCATTCCTGATGGTAATAAAAGGCAGATCCGACGTATATATAGATAATGAAGGTGAATTATATGGCACAGTGCGGAACACTGCGTACCAGGCACTTGATTACAATAAAGAATTATTCGAAACGTCAGTGGTCGGTTATTCATCTTGGTATATGATTTCACCCAAAACCAGCCGCGGAGAAGCGGTGATGAAAGCATATATAAAGGGCAGCATTAATTTATTCAAAAGCGGCAGAATTGCTGAAATTTATAAGAGTAGAGGATTCATTGTGCCACCTGAACTCGCCAGCTACATTGAATATAACTCTGTAGCTAAATAAACAAAAGGGACACCCAAAAGTTTTTACTTTCAAAACCAACTGTACTAATCAGTAAGCTTGGCATTAAGCGAGTAAAGCAACTATGCCACTTAAATTATGCATTCTTATAGTGTTTTAATCATAGTTTCTGAATTTTAGATGTACCTAACCCGCGGCATAATATATCCAGCTAATTTATTAAGTCAGATTAATATTATTAAGTCAGCCGACACCTTTATGCCAGCGGCAGTTATGACTACTGGCACTGGCTCTTAAAGTTTGTTCTCTGCCGGCGAATGCGCCATATTGGCGAGTGAAGTTTCGAACCGACTCTAGCCAAAATTCAACATCAATATCTAATGTTGTCAGTAGGCTGGGTGTTTCATGATTGATAAAACCAGGTTTATTTGGATGTATCGCTCGCCCACTCCAATCTGCAAGCTCTAAATATTCTTTAATCGAGAAGTGAATGGCATTTCTTGCTTTACTGGATGCAAATGGCAGCAACGCTGGCGGCTGTTGTAGAATGGATGATTCAGGATTCTTTTGATTTGATTGATGATGGCGCTTTACTTGCTTTATACGCTCTTGAATTGAGGTAAAATCACTCTCTATTAGATTGTTTGATACACCCGCTCGCACTGGATTTAAATCAACATACATCATGCAGCTGAGGATTGCCGTTTCATCGAGTAAAGCTTGTGACTTATAGCGACCTTCCCAATACCTTCCTTTGCAATTATCTTCTTTATTGGCGGCTCTGGCGATGTATTCATTAAGGTTTCTCATCAGCCAACTGATATCAAATAATCGCTCACGCCATTCTTTGGTAATTGATGCAAGCTTTAATAGCGCGCCTTTGCTTAGCACGTCCCTCTTAAGATAACTGTCAACGATTGGATGACCATGATACAAGTGATACCAACGACCTATTACTTCATCCATTGTCCACGACAGTGCTCGGTCTTTGTCGACTCTGAGTACCAGATGATAATGATTACTCATAATTG
The DNA here is from genome assembly GCA_013214885.1 of Gammaproteobacteria bacterium. Lineage (GTDB taxonomy): Bacteria > Pseudomonadota > Gammaproteobacteria > Enterobacterales > Psychrobiaceae > Psychrobium. The sequence continues at coordinate 2,845 of JABSRS010000296.1, read as the reverse complement.
CATAAGCGGCAATATCTATCGAAAATACCCCAGAGAGTAATTTAACCCTGTCAATTAGCCATTGCCTGCGATGGTCAAAGTTTTTACCCGTATATCGGTCTTCTCCACACAAAAATGCACGACGAACACAACGAGAAATAACGTGATAGTAAGGTGTAGCAGCTAAATCAATTAAACTATGGCGAGCGCGAGTCATGATATCTACCTCAAGCAGTTTTACTCGCCAATAGCATAGTACAAAATCCATTTTCTGGCTAAGGTTTATGGGTGTCCTATATTCTCTATATTCTCTTCTCTTATATTCTCTTCTACATTGTGTTTATGCCATGCTAAATAATCATTTTTAAGCATTGGCTTTGCAATTAAATAACCTTGAATTGCATCAATATGCATAGTTTTTAGTGTCTCGAATTGTTCTAACGTTTCAACACCTTCTGCAACCGCCGGTATGTTAAGACTTTTTGCCAAATTTATTATCGTTTCAACGATACTAAATCCCGTGCCATTATCTAAAACCTTATCAATAAAACTTTTATCAATTTTTAATTCTTTGACAGGAAGAGCACTTAAGTAAGTTAAGCAAGAGTAACCGGTGCCGAAATCATCTATTGAGAATATAAATCCATTTTCTTTCAGTTCTTCCATTTGTTGTATCGTATTCTCGATATCACCTGACAACATTGTTTCGGTAATTTCTAACTTAATTTGTGACGGTCGTACATTGAAATCAGTAATCGTATTAAGCAATTCAGCTTTTAAAGTGAATGAGTTAAATTGACATTGACTTATGTTGATTGAAACAGTAAATAACTCATCAATAATATTTTCGGCACTAAGTTGATTAATTAAAATACATATATCCCGAAGTACAATATTTTGTAACTTTTGAATTAACCCATACTGTTCGGCAATGGGTATAAATTCATTTGGTGCTATTAGTCCTTTAACTGGATGATTCCATCGAATTAGAGCCTCCGCTCCAATAATTTCCCCTGACGCACTTATTTGAGGTTGAAAGTAAGCACAAAATTCATCACAAGCTATAGCTCTAACAATATCAGTTTCAAGCTCAACTTGCTTTTCTAGTAAAGTTTGTAATTTGGGATCATAGAAACTATAGCTGTTACCTCCTTTATCTTTAGAACGGTACATCGCGGTGTCTGCAAACTTCAATATATTGTCTATAGCCGAGTTCCCACTATCTATTAAGCAAATACCAATACTACAACTGACCTGAAATGCTAATCTCCCTATCTCAAATTTTTCATGAAACACACTTTGTAGTTTTTGAGCAACTATTGCTGATTCGATGTTAGCTTGTTCATTATCTTCGCCAACATACTCCAATAAAATAACGAACTCATCCCCCCCAACCCTGGCTAAAGTATCGGATTCTCTTATAATGGCACTTAGTCTCTTAGATAACTCAACTAAAAGTTCATCACCAGCACTATGTCCTAATGAGTCATTAACTCTTTTAAATTTATCGACATCTAAATATAATAAGGCACCAGTTTTATTAGTGCGCTTAATTCTATTCACGCACATGCTTAATCTTTCGTTTAGCATTCTCCGGTTAGGAAGGTTGGTTAACGAGTCAAAGAAAGCCAATTTCTCTATTTCTTTTTCTGTCTCCTTTCGGATCGTAATATCTCTAGCTATCCATACTACGTGCCTTTGAGATGGGTTGTTTGATTGATAACGATCAATGGGGGCTGTTCTTCCTTCAAAAGTAATTTTACCCTTTTGAACTTCAAGCTGATACTCAAAGACTTGAATATCATTAGTCGCTAACGTTTTTTCAATCACTGCCATCATCGGCAGTGCATCCTTTTTAGGTAAAACGTCATTTATATTTTTGTGAATTAGTTTACTTAGCGAGTCATATAACAATTCATCAGATGAGCCATAAATATCAGTATACTCACCATCTTCACTTAAAATTAATGTTAAATCAGGCAAGACATTAGTAAAAGCCTCAAATTTTTTATTACTTTGTTGTAAATCAACAATTAGCTGCTTAACTTTAAGTGACTCAACATTTTTTTCCAATGCAATACTGGAAAAGTGTACGAAGTAGTCGATTAACTCTAAGTCTTTAGTTGAAGGGGCTTTAGGTGAGCCATGATAGATGGCAAATGTACCAAGAATCTCTAATTGGGTCGAAATAATAGGTGTTGACCAGCATGCTTTAAGGCCAAAGCCTAATGCAAGTTCCTTAAAATCTTTCCATAACGGTGATATTGCTATATCTTCAACAATTGTGCGGGACTTTCGATATGCTGCTGTCCCACATGACCCTACGTTTGGGCCTATCTGTAGCCCATTTATCAACTGACAATATTTATCATCGATATTTGGTGCCGCACAGTGAAAAAGTTGATTTCCCTTTAACGATAAGATTGAGCATCTTGCAGATTCATCATCAATAACTTCTTCAATAGAAAATTTTAAATGTGATAGTAATGCGACATAAAACAAATATTATTAAGAATATCATTTAAAGGTGCACCTAATGCAATTTTAGATATTATATTTTGTTGGTGAGATAATAATTTTCTCAGTTTAACTGTATTCATATTTCACCGTTGATTTTAATTATATTGGCTATTCATTTATAAGAAAACATTTGCAACGTCAAAGCCCAATAGAATTAAAAGCAAAGGCTTAGGGTATAATTGGTTGGTATGCTAGCTATAGTCAACTTGACCTTAGCTTCACTTCTAGTTGTGGATTCAAGTGGTTTACTGACTTTGGCCAATAAACTAAAGTTAATATTGAGGTTGAGGTTGAAGGCCTATCAGCGCCTCTAATCACCTACCTCGTTCCAAGTTAAAATCAAGTC
>JABSRS010000295.1 GCA_013214885.1 Gammaproteobacteria bacterium | reverse complement strand
TGTGGTGGCGAGTGTTAGTACCTTATTTATAGCAATTAACAATAAACCAGACATGGTGGTTGAGGATTATTACAAAAAAGGCAAAGCGATTAATGTCGATCTAACCCGCTTAGACAATGCATTTCGTTTAGCCCTGAAATTTGAATTAACGGTCAACGATCAGTCGATCAAATTGGTTCAAACTTTTGGTGAACCGCAAAATTTGGCGTTACGCCTGCATTTTATACACCGCACGCAACAAATCAAAGACGTGTCAATGTTGCTATCTTCTGATGCTAACGGTCATTACAATTTTGATCTGGAAAAGCCACTCGATGGTAAGTGGACCATTCAGCTAGAGTCATTCGATGCCAGCTGGCGGATTCAAACGGTCGATAGGTTTCCGTCCAACATTAAAACATTACTCGACTCGTTTGATCGTCTTTAGTAATGATTCAGCAGCGCACCGATAGATGCTATCACTGTGGTGAGTGCATCGAACCAAACCTTGATTTAACTGTCGTCATTGAAAATAATGATCAAGCGATGTGTTGTTATGGTTGCCAGGCTGTCGCCCAGTCAATTGTTGATAATGGTCTGGTTAGTTACTATCGATTACGCAGTACAAAAGGTGTCCAAGCGAGTCAGCTTATTCCCGAAGAGATGGGAGAATTACTCGCTTATGACATCGAGGAAATTCAGCAAGAGTTTGTTGAACGTTGTAACGATGACAACGAAGTTACTCTGACGGTCGAAAATGTCAGTTGCGCGGCTTGCGCCTGGCTAATTGAACGTAAACTGGCTAATTTAGCCGGTTTGAAAACCTCAAACGTCAATACCACCACGTCTCGGTTGTATATTGTATGGGATCCAAAAAAACTAAAACTCTCTGCCATTCTGCTAGAAATTGCCAAGGTTGGCTATAAAGCTTATCCATTTCAGCCTGACATTGCAGAGCAGCATGAGGTCAGTGTTGCCAATGCCTATTTAAGAAAATTAGTTATTGCTGGTTTAGCCACCATGCAAGTGATGATGTTTGCGATGGCTTTTTATTTTGATGTCCTCAATACGCTAAGCGCTGGTCTGGCAAATTATTTTCGCTGGATTAGTTTGATTATTGTGCTGCCTGTGGTTTTTTATAGTGCCCTACCATTTTACAGCAATGCACTAAGTGCCCTCGCCGCTCGGAAACTTAATATGGATGTGCCTGTTTCATTAGCCATTTTGTTAGCGTTCGGGGCTAGCGCAATGGCAACGGTTACCCAATCAGGTGAGGTTTATTTCGAGTCAGTGTCGATGTTTGCATTCTTTTTATTATTAGGTCGTTACATTGAGCAGCGGGCCAAGAAAAAGGCCGCACAAACTAGCAGCAATTTATTCAAGTTAGTTCCTTTAACCGCGCAACAAATGGTTAATGGCTCAATTAAGACTGTTGCGGCTAGATTATTACAACCTGGCGATCATATCGTCATAAAACCAGGTCAAATAATTGCAGCAGATGGCGTCGTCATCAGTGGTCAATCGAGTAATATGGAAGCACTCTTAACGGGGGAGTCAGTCCCAGTAAAAAAAGTGATTGGTGATAGTGTTTATGCCAGCTGTGAGAATATTGAAAGCCCATTAACCATTGAGGTATCTTGTCAGCCAAATCAACGTTTGATCTCGAAAATAATTAAGCTCCAAGAGCAGGCATCAAGTACCAAACCCAAACTAGCGAGCCTCGCCGATTCACTTTCTCAATATGTGGTGATGGTCATTTTATTGCTGGCCAGTTTGAGCTATATTGGTTGGTCGCTGGCAGGAAACCCCGATGCATTTTGGATTTCATTAGCGGTATTGGTTGCTACCTGCCCCTGTGCATTATCACTAGCTACTCCTTCGGCATTCACTTGTGCCGCCGCAGCAATGAGCAACCAAGGGCTGTTATTAAAGTCTGGGCAAACATTTGATACACTTACTAATGTCACACACGTTTGCTTTGATAAAACGGGTACCCTGACGTCGGGGAAATTTGTGGTGTCGCAAATTGAATCGAAGCTTGATGATGAAACGGTGATGTCACTTTGCGCGGCATTAGAGTCGTCATCGGAGCATCCCATTGCCAATGCTTTTATTGATTACCATAACCCACAATACGTATTAACCAATGCTCAGGCTTATACGGGGGGCGGGATAAGTGGCACTATCAATGGTACAAATTACACCCTTGGCAATGCTCAATTGTCGAAAATTGTTGATCCTAATAATAAATTTGAAGATCAGGTTGTTATTTATCTAACTCAGGACCAACAGCTCGTTGCCACCATTGCCTTGTTTGACCAAATCAGAGCACAAAGTCATGTCTTGATCGATTACTTAACTAGCAAGAATATAACGACTACTTTGCTAACGGGTGATAGTTCTTCACATGGTGATTATGTAGCGAGCACTCTTGGCATGACCAACCTTGTTAATGGACAATTGCCACAACAAAAACTGGCTTATTTAAAAACCTTGCAACAAAACGGCGAAATCGTTGCGATGTTTGGTGATGGCGTTAATGATGCCCCAGTTCTAGCCCAAGCGCACTTGTCTTTTGCCATGGGCACTGGCAGTGATATTGCAAAATCGGGCGCAGATGTGGTGATCTTGCATGATGATTTGGCCAAAGTCACTCAAGGCGTTGAATTAGCTTTTCGGGTTAAACAAATTATAAAACAGAATTTTGTCTGGGCGATAGGATATAATCTGGCGGCTGTCCCCTTTGCTTTAGTTGGGCTACTTCCCCCTTACCTTGCCGCGGCGGGTATGTCGCTAAGCTCTGTTATCGTAGTGTCTAATTCTTTACGTTTATTAAAAGGTCGCCAATGAAAATTCTATTAATCTTGATCCCTGTGGCGCTACTGATCATTACCATCGCAGGATGTTTTTTCTTTTGGGCTATTAGAACGAAGCAGTTTGAAGATCTTGATCGCCAAGGTGCCAACATATTATTTGATGACGATCCAACTCCAGCGTCAAAAATAAATCAACCACCGATTGTAACCGCCAACAGCGATGAGTAATTCTTTCGATTTTTTTGCCGCTTTACTGGTAGGGTTTCTCGGTGGCGGTCATTGTTTAACGATGTGTGGTGGTGTGGTCGGAATTTTTTCTGCCAATATTCCAAGTCATCATCGTTTAAGCCTGCGGTTCAAAATTTGGTACCTGCTAAGTTATAATAGCGGCAGAATAGCCAGTTACTGTATTGCTGGCGCCTTAATTGGGTACAGTGTTGAGTTTTTCGCCCTAAAGTCGCACTATATTCTTGATATCTTAAAGCTTACTGCTGGGATTATTTTAGTCTTATTAGGGCTTTATATTGGACGTTGGTTCAATGGTCTATTAAAAATAGAACTGATCGGAAAATTTATCTGGCCGCATATCTCACCGCTAGCGCGGCGTTTTTTACCCTTTAAAAATCCTGCGTGGGCATTTCCATTTGGCTTCATTTGGGGCTGGTTACCTTGCGGCCTGGTTTACAGTGCATTAACGTGGTCAGCGGCGAGCGCAAGTTACACCTCTGGGGCACTTATCATGCTAGGGTTCGGACTTGGCACACTACCAGCGATGCTAGCAATGGGACTCTTCTCACAATATTTACAAAAAACTCTTAATCATTTTATATTTAGATCGATTGCAGCTGTTCTAATTATTTCGTATGGGATTCAGATGGTATTTATGGCGGTTGTTAGTCTTTAGTCTATTTGATCTAGCTCAAACGAATTTTTAATGATAATATCCGCTTATATACGAAATTGACGGAATAACAGTAGTTATGAGCACAAAACCCACCCATGGAACCAATACAATACATTGCCAAAGCTGTAATATGGCTGATTTGTGTATCCCTTTTTCACTAAATGATACTGAAATGGGCCAGTTGGACAACATAATTGAGCGTAAAAAACCAATACAAAAGGGTGAGTTGATATGTAGTGCAGGTGAGGCTCTTAATTCTTTGTTTGCTATCCGCTCTGGCAGTTTCAAAAGCTACACAATTTCTGCTGATGGTCATGAACAGGTGACAGCTTTTAATCTTGCTGGTGATATTATTGGTTTTGATAGTATTGGTCGTCAAAAGCACCAAAGTTTTGCTATTGCACTAGAAACCTCAATGATTTGTGAAATTCCGTTCGATACTATCGATGCACTTTCTGGTCGAATGCCCCGCTTACGTCAACAAATGATGCGTTTAATGAGCGACGAAATCCTAAATGATCAAACCATGTTAATGCTACTGAGCAAACGTAGTGCCGAAGAGCGATTGGCTACTTTCATTTACCGTCTTGGTGAACGTCAAGGCGAACGTGGGTTTTCTTCAAAAGAATTTAGATTTACCATGACCCGTGGTGACATCGGTAATTATTTAGGATTAACAGTCGAAACAATCTCACGATTGCTAGGTCGTTTCCAAAAATCAGATTTAATTGCCGTTCAAGGAAAATATATCACGATACTCGATGTTGAAGGCCTAGAACAAGCAAGTGGTACCAAACCTACTGTTTAAACGCTGCTAAACAACGATTTTATTAAGGCTTATCTTTTGATAAGCCTTTTTTATTCCATAAAATTCACTTTTAAAGCTCAAATAGATTAATTTAATTGATTCAAGTCCTGTTTTT
>JABSRS010000294.1 GCA_013214885.1 Gammaproteobacteria bacterium | reverse complement strand
GCTACGGCGTTCATTATATGTATTCCTATACTAATGTTGTCAGTGATAACTTAGTGGTTAATAGCCGCATTGGCTATGCATTGATGCAATCAAAATTCTTAACCGTCGAGAACAATCTGTCATTTAATAGCAATAATCATGGCTTGCTACTTAATTTCATTACCAAATCGACGATCAAAAACAATTACATTACCGGGGTACGCCAACGACAAAACCCGCAAGCGATCGGCGCCGAAGGCAAAGCACTGTTTATCTATAATTCATTGTTTAATACCATTGAAGGCAATTGGTTTGCTCGCTCACAAATCGGGATCCATTTAACCGCGGGTTCTGAAGACAATAAGATCATTGGTAATAGCTTTATCAATAACCCCATTCAGGTTAAATATGTCTCGAGCCGCGATCAAAACTGGAATGGTAATTACTGGAGCAACTATTTAGGATGGGACAGTAATGGTGATGGTTTAGGCGATGTAACCTTTGAGCCAAACGATGGCGTCGACAAGATGTTATGGCAATATCCCGAAGCAAAATTATTAATGAATAGTCCAGCAATTTTAACCCTACGTTGGGTTCAGCGTGAGTTCCCGGTGTTAAAACCTTCCGGTATTCGGGATCACAGCCCCTTGATGACATCATATTTCAAAGCGACTAAGAAACAAGCTTTAGCGATCAAACAGTTTGAGAGTAAATCATGAATAATATAGTTGTATCACTAGATCAAGTTCATATGCATTTTGGCCAAGTAAATGCACTAAATGGCCTTGATTTAACTTTGTACCAAGGCGAGGTACTTGGACTGTTCGGGCATAACGGCGCAGGTAAAACGACGTTAATGAAGCTGATCTTAGGTTTATTTGAACCAAGCCAAGGCAACATTTCGGTGTTAGGCTCAGCACCTACCTCTTCAGCTGCCGCTCATATTAGGCAAAATATCGGTTATTTACCCGAAAATGTTAGTTTTTATGGCCAATTGAGTGGCCATGAAGTACTTAGCTATTTTGCTCAGCTCAAGAATATTTCGGTCTCAAAAGTATCAAAACTATTAGCCGAAGTAGGACTGGATCTGGCGGCAAAACGTAAAGTTAAAACATATTCAAAAGGGATGCGCCAACGTCTGGGTTTAGCACAGGCAATGCTTGGCAGTCCTAAGCTGTTATTACTTGATGAACCGACCGTTGGTTTAGATCCTGTGGCAACCCATGATTTTTATCAAAGTGTTGACCGCTTAAAACAACAAGGTTGTGCCGTTATCCTATGCTCCCATGTATTACCTGGGGTTGAACACCATGTAAGCAAGGTGATGATATTGTCTCAAGGGCAAATGCTGGCCCAAGGCACAATTGGCGAGTTACGTCACCAAGCTAATTTACCCATCATCGTCAAAAGCCAAGGTTTAACTATTGATGATCTTAAATTATTAGATTTAGAGCAGCATGTGGTTTCAACCGCTCATGGCACGTTAGAGTTAGCGATTGACCATAGCCAGCAACTTGATGTGTTGAAGAAAATTGCTAGCCACCAGAGATTAACCCAATTTGAAATGCTTCACGCCAGTCTTGAAAAACTCTATCTCCATTATTTAAACCAACCATCACAGTCGTTAACGGAGGCAAGTTAATGAGCCCGATTATTACTATTGCCCGCAAAGAGTTTAAAGACGGTTTACTCAATCGCTGGATTATCGCCATTAGTGCAATATATTCATTATTAGCAATCGGTTTAGCTTTTTTTGGCTCAGCAGCATCAGGGACTCTTGGCTTTGTCTCACTCGACTCAACCATGATCTCATTAGCTAGTCTGGCCGTATTTATTATCCCGCTAATCGCACTAATGCTGTGTTATGACACCTTTGTTGGCGAGCAAGAATCTGGCACCTTATTGTTACTACTAACCTACCCTTTAAATAAAACTCAACTATTGCTGGGAAAATTTGTCGGACACGGCGCCATCATGGCCACCGCAAACATTGTCGGTTTCGGGATTGCCGCACTGGTGGTTTGCCTGTTTGGCGAAGACGTCAATAACGTTGAAGTCATTAGCAAATTTAGTGCGTTTATTGGCTATGCTATTTTACTAAGCTGGGTCTTTATTAGTTTCGCCTTTATCATCAGTGCGCTAGTCGATGAAAAAAGCAAAGCTGCTGGTCTGTCGCTCATTACTTGGTTTCTGATGGTGTTAGTGTTTGATTTAGCCCTGCTTGCCCTGCTTGTCGCTGGCGATGGCATGATCAATCCCGATTTTTTACCTTATATACTGTGGCTTAATCCAACAGACTTATTTCGCCTAATCAACCTTAATGCCCTAAGCCCTGATAATTATTCTGGGATCATGAGCGTTGCCCAAGGTGCCGATTTCACTCAACCGATGCTAATTGGGGTGATGATCCTATGGATAATTTTACCACTGGCTATCGCCAACTTTATTTTTAATCGAAAAGGACTATAACCATGCTAATACTGATAAAAAAATGGACCAAAGCGTTATCCATTATCGCTCTTCCTTTGATGTTATTAGCCTGTGGCGATAAAACGGTTGAAGTCGCTCATCTGGCAGTAAAGATTGAATCGGGCGATGAGTGTCATTTATGCGGTATGCTGATCATTCAGTTTGGCGGCCCCAAAGGTGAAATTTTCAACAAAAGAACCACCAAAGCAAAAAAGTTTTGCTCAACTCGTGATTTGTTTTCATATTACTTACAGCCTGAAAACACCCGTCAGATTCAGCAAATTTTTGTCCACGATATGGCACAAACACCTTGGGACAAACCTAACGACGAACACTTTATCGATGCAAAAACAGCATGGTACGTAAAAGATCACAACCAAAGAGGTTCGATGGGAGCAACCTTGGCTTCATTCTCAAACAAACAAGATGCTCAAACTTTTGCTCACGAATTTGGTGGTTCTTTAATTACCTTCGCCCAAATAGATTTTGATTTACTCGCCAATTTATAGCACTAATTATATCAAGCGTTAGTTTACCCATTGCGAGCCCTGTTTACATCAGTGAATCAGCACCCGATGGCATCGTGGTGTTCAATGTATTTGCTGATGATTTTTGTCAATCATCGACACGGTTACCCGAGCTGACAACGCCTTATACCAAGCTAAAGAGAGCGGCAGAAACAGAGTCGGCGTCGACTTCATTGAAGCAGAAACTTGCCACTAGCGAGCCTTATCATCGATAATTGGCTCGCTCACCTCACAATGAAGCTCATTAATTAACCTATTATCAATTAATTACAAAAATAGCAAACTATTAATCACAATGGGTACAATTATTGCTTATTCATAGTAGATTTTAATTGAATGACAAAAAATTGTCACTGGAGTTAATTATGTGGAAAGATAACTCAACCAAACAACCAGCTCACTACTTATTCCAAGCGATGCTTTGGTTGGCACTTGCCTGCGCGTTAGTGCTATTTATGCCAGAGTCGATGATCAAAGCCCTACAATTGGATGAATTTATCAATAATTACGTTCACTTTGTTGGCATACTTTTCATTATTAGCGTCACGTATTTGTTTATTGACGTGGTCTCATCGCTAGTGAAACAAGTTAAGATGAACACCCTCGAAACGCAGCAAAAAGATCAGATAGAAAACAGAATCAAAACATTGGTTACTGGTGAGCGAGCTGTGTTACGTGAATTTTTCTTACAACGAAAAACATCACTGTGGTTACCTCAAGATGAATCTGACGTAAAAAGTCTGACCTCATCAGGGATCCTCACTGCCGTAGATTTTTACAGTAAAACGAGAAAGGGAGCAGATAATGTTACCGAGATAGAATTAATAATCTCGCATAATGCCCGGCCATATTTAAGTAAGCAACGACTAAACTTGCCGCAAGGTAAACCAAGTTATGATGACATCAACTACTTAAAAACAGCTCGGCCGTCATATCTAACCCCTGTCACTAACCTTAAGCGTACCGCCTAAAATAGGCTAAACCTGGCTCATAATGATTATGCCATCACCTTTCCTAACACAGGTAAAGTGATGGTAAAACAAGCCCCACGCTCTAAACGATTACGGGCAAGGATGGTGCCTTCCATCGCTTCGATTAAACTCAATGAAGTACTTAAGCCAATTCCCATCCCATTGTCCTTGGTGGTGAAAAATGGTTTAAATAACTGGCTGGAAATCTCTTTACTGATGCCATCACCATTATCTTCTATTTTGACCACTATACATTGGTCGTCTTGCACCACTGAAATTTCAATGACTTTAAGGTCTTGTTCTAAACTAGCCAAAGCATCAATCGCATTTCTAATGATATTTAACAAGACCTGTTCAAACTGAA
>JABSRS010000293.1 GCA_013214885.1 Gammaproteobacteria bacterium | reverse complement strand
GTTCTTATATAATCTTGTGACATCACATCCAGCATAGAACTTCTAGTCAACTGCATAATTGCAGAAATCGGTCTAAAACCTAATGTTAATGCTGGAAAAATTATCGCTTTATTAGGGCCCAAAGGTGCCGGTAAAACGACAATAATTAACTGTTTGCTAGGTTTTTTAACCCCAGACAGTGGTTTTGTGAACATTGCGAGTATTGATCCGCAGCAGGATGTCATCGCTGCTCGTCAGCAATTGGCTTATATTCCTGAACAAGTGGCGTTATACCCTAAGTTAAGTGGTCTTGAAAATTTAAGTTATATGAGCCGAATTGCTGGGGTAGATCTTTCTAAGGCACAGTTTATTGAGCTATTAACACGGGTGAACTTGCAGCCGCGAGCCATCCATCAACCAGTGTCTAGTTATTCTAAAGGCATGCGTCAAAAGGTTGGTATTGCTATTGCGTTGTCTAAACAAGCTAAAGCGTTAATTTTAGATGAGCCGACCTCAGGTCTTGATCCTTCTGCGAGCCATGAGTTTAGCCAACTGATCCGTCAACTCGCTAAGGACGGGGTCGCTATTTTAATGGCGACCCATGATTTATTTCGGGCCCAGGAAGATGCTGATGAGATCTTGATTTTAAATCAGGGGCAGCTGGTTCACCGCCTTTGTTCTGAGCAGATTAAAGATATTGAGCTTGAGTCGCTTTATTTAGATGTGGTCAGGGAGAAGTCGTATGTTGATGTTAACGTTGCATAAACAATGGCTCGAAAGTCGGCGAGAAGGGCGCTTATTATGGCTTTTCTTGATGTTAATCTTATTACTTGTGGTCGCGCTTGGCTCCGGCTGGGCTCAATATCAGCAGGCTGGGGACATTCGTCAGCAAGTGAGTGCAGCAGAGCGTGAGCGCTGGTTAGATCAGGGCAATAAAGGACCACATGCGGCAGCACACTACGGTATTTACGTAATTAAACCGCAAACTCCCTTAGCGGTGCTAGATCCTGGACTATCAGCCTATCAAGGTAATGTCTTACGACTTGAGGCGCATAAACAAAATAATACCTTATTTCGCCAAATTGAAGATCGTGTTGCAATGCAGCGTTTTGGTCAATTATCGCCAGCGTTTATTATGCAAACGTTATTGCCGTTATTTATAATATTAAGTGGCTTTCATTTAATTGCGGCGGAGCGTGAGTCGGGCACTCTAAAACAGTTATTGGCTTCTGGCGTGAACCCAGCTGGGTTGTTTTATGCCAAAATGTTGTCCCTTAGTGGGTTTGTTTTACTGTTTTTATGCCCTGTGATTGGGTATTTATTATGGCGTGATGATAGTGATTTAAGCCGGAGTCTGTTCTTTATCGGTGGTTATGCCGTGTATATGGTGATTTGGAGTATGATCACGATGATCACCAGTGCTTACAGTGCCACGGCTCGTCAGGCACTGGTGATCTTACTGATGTTATGGAGTACTGGTTGTCTATTATTACCAAAATTGGTGATGGATGATGCGGTTTCTCGTTACCCTTTGCAGTCATCTCGTGTTTTTGACGCCAAACTAGAGACAACGGTATATACACCACAGCGACAGCAAGCGTTAACGCAGTTTAAGCAGCAAACACTGGATAAATATCAAGTGAGTACAACCGAGCACTTACCTTTTGCTTGGGCAGGGGCACAGCTCCAGTTTGGCGAAGATTATGCAAATCGACTTACCTTGCCACTCTACCAAGCACGTAATCAACAGCTTGATTCTCAAAACCAACATTATTCCCATGGGGGGTTACTTAGTCCGTTTATTGCCTTGCAAGTATTATCAATGAGTGCGGCAGGCTCTGATTTTTCCGATGATTTATGGTTCGTTGATATGGCAGAGCAACATCGGCAGCAGGTCCAACGAATTTTAAATAGTGATTTAAAATTCAACGGTAAAGATCATGATGATGACCATGGCTATCAGGCTGACCATCTCTTATGGCAAAAAATTCCTCATTTTAATCCGCACTATCCAGCCTTGAGCCAAGTAAGCTCAATCCATCTAGAGGCGATGCTATCGTTGGTTGGCTGGTTCGTTCTATTACTTTCCCTGTGTGTATTGGCGATCAAACGTTTAACTAAGGAGAGGCGGACATGAATTTAACTATTTTGTCATGTGAACTCACTAATTTACTACGTCAGCGTTTATTACTGTTAATAGTTAGCATATCGGTGATTTTTAGCATGCTAGCGATTTATAACGGTCAGCAACTGGTGGCACAGCAAACTGCCGTCGTCATTGAAGCGCAGGAAGAACAACAACGAGCTATTATTACGGCAAAAAATGGACTTGCGGCGCGTGAGGCATTAACTCAACCGGTCAACTGGTGGGATGATCATTACGACTTGCGTGGTCAGGCGTTTTATTTAATGCTCAATTATGCCACAAAACCACCACTCGACAGTGCTGCGATAGCGACTGGTCAAAGTGACGTGTTACCTTACTTTTTCAAAATGTTGGTAACGAACAAGCAAGATATCATTAATCAATATGATGCGGTTCATCCATTGGGCTTATTTGTTGGTAAGTTTGATTTTGCATTTTTTGTCATTTACATTTTACCGTTGTTTATTATTGGTATTAGTTTTAATGCCTTAGCTCAGGAACGGCAGGCAGGTCAGCTTCGTTTATTAATGTTACAGGGGCTCACACCATTGCGGCTGTTAATTAACCAGCTTATTTTACGCTGTTTATTGGTGGTTGTGCCCACCCTTTTGGTGAGTTGTATTAGCTTGGTTTATTATCAACCGCAGATTAATGGTGAGATCTTACTAATTTTATGTGGGCTAGTGATTGCTTACAGCATGGTATGGTTGAGCTTAACTGCATTGGTGATTAGTTTTGGCAAATCACCTGCCTATAATGCGTCAGTATTGATCATTAGCTGGTTACTCTTTATCATTGTGATCCCAGCGTTAATCAACAGTGTTATTGTTAATTTCAACCCGCCACCATCACGTTTACAATATATCGATGATTTACGTAAGCACACCGATCAGTTGGAAAAAAACTCCAGTCAGGTATTAGCTAAATTCTTTGAGGATCATCCCGAATTGGCTGGTGCTGAAACATCAACACCAGTTAACAGCTATTCGACTACTAAAATTGCAAAAATAACGGCGTTAGAGCAGGCAATGGCCGCCAGCGATCTGGCGTTTAATTTTAGTATTAATCAACAACAATCTTGGATTGAACAGCTTAAATTTGTTTCTCCGGCAACGCTCTTACAATCGGCATTGTTCCAGCTATCGGGTAATGATCTTAAGCGTCATCAACAATTTATGCTGCAAGTAAATCGTCATCATCAACAATTACGTCAGTTTTACCAGCAACGTATTGTTGCCGCTGAGCAGCTGGGATTATTTACTCCCTGTCAGGGTTGTAATGCCAAGATTAATCTGGCTAATTTAAACGATGTTCCAA
Source organism: Gammaproteobacteria bacterium (assembly GCA_013214885.1). Lineage (GTDB taxonomy): Bacteria > Pseudomonadota > Gammaproteobacteria > Enterobacterales > Psychrobiaceae > Psychrobium. Next base: position 1,239 of record JABSRS010000293.1, on the reverse strand, counting down.
GGTTTGTTTATCATGAAGGACCGCTCGCCATGCCTTGGTCTTCTTTATTGAGTTTACTGTTGCTCAGTATTATGTTGATGCTCAGTGCCGTTAAGCGCTTAATTAGCCTCAATAACAGTCAGAAAATTGATGATTGGTGATCCTTTAAAGGCCGTTTGTGCGCCGTTAAGCTGAGCTTATTTATATAACAAGACTGGTGTGTGCCTTGGCAGTTGGCACAGAACCTCAGGATGACGATTCTAGAACGAGCCAATAACTCAAAATAACAAAATATAGTGCTTCCGTATTTAAATGTTATGTTATAACATAACATTTAAATAGAGTGTTATATTATTAGGTTAGTGATGATAAATCCAAAAGAAATACAATCCGTTAAGAACAAAAAACTGCCAGTCACGGTACTTTCAGGTTTCCTTGGTACCGGAAAAACTACAGTGCTGCGCCATATCCTCAATAATCGACGTGGACTTAAAGTCGCGGTTATCGTTAATGATATGAGTGATATCAACATTGACTCAGCGATGGTGCGCAACGAAGTCTCACTCCATCACAGCGAAGAAACATTAATCGAAATGAGCAATGGCTGCATTTGCTGCACGCTGCGTGAAGATCTACTGTTAGAAGTTGGTAAGTTGGCAAGCGAGGGCAGATTCGATTACTTAGTGATTGAGTCCACTGGTATATCGGAGCCATTACCGGTGGCAGAAACCTTCACCTTTACCGATGACAACAATGTATCGCTCAGTGATGTAGCGACATTAGACACCATGGTAACTGTCGTCGATGCGGTCAATTTTATTAAAGATTACGAAGCCGCTGACTATCTGTCAAAAATTGGAGAGAGTCTGGGTGAAGACGATGAACGCAGTGTCGCCGATCTACTCATTGATCAAGTGGAGTTTGCCGATGTTATTTTAATCAGCAAGATCGATTTAGTACAACCGTCAGCGCTTAATCACTTAACCGCTATTCTAAAAAATCTTAATACCGTCGCCAAGATTATTCCGATTAAGAACGGTGAGGTTGATATTAAGGATGTCTTGAGCACTGAATTATTTAACTTCGAACGTGCGCAGCAGGCACCTGGTTGGCTAAAAGAGTTGCGGGGTGAACACGTACCCGAAACCCAAGAATACGGTATCGGTAGTTTCAGCTATGTTGCCCGTCGACCGTTTCATCCGCAGAAATTTTATAATTTTCTTCACAGCACCCAACAGTACGGCAAGCTTATTCGTTCTA
>JABSRS010000292.1 GCA_013214885.1 Gammaproteobacteria bacterium | reverse complement strand
TATTATTTTGACGACAAAGGTTGAACTGGCCCATGGTGGATGGGTATTTTAAAACCTCCCTCCCACCTTGTGAACGTTTATCCCTTAATAAAAGTCCTTGAGCCTTGGCATGAGCATTGGGCTGCGTCGTACCTTATACATGATGTGGGGCGAGCTGATTGGCGTTGGTTTAGTAGCTGTTGCTGCGGTGCTGGGCGTATCAGCAATCATGCTGAACTATCCAAACGCTTTTTCAGTTTTCAAATGGCTTGGCGGTGCTTATCTGATGTTTGTTGGCGGCCAAATGTGGCTGAGCAAAGGCAAGTTTTCACTCAACCTCGATAGCCGCCAACAAGAGTCAGCATCAAATCTCGCCTTAGTGACTCAAGGATTCGTCACCGCGGTAGCCAATCCGAAAGGTTGGGCTTTTATGATGTCGTTATTACCGCCGTTTATTAATAGCGAACAAGCATTAGCACCGCAACTAACGTCACTAATAATAGTGATCTTAGCGATGGAGTTCACTTGCATGATGCTTTACGCCTCAGGCGGCCGAGCACTCAAGCATTTACTGGCAAGCTCCGGTAATGTCAAAATTGTCAATCGTGTCGCAGGCACCTTAATGCTCGCGGTCGGTGTCTGGTTAATCGTCGGATAATCAGTAGCTAACGCACTAGTTGACTAGCACCAAGCCAACCAGCTCACATGCTTATTTTGTTGCCATCGTGGCAGATTAACTGTCGCCTCTATGAGGATCTAAAAAAGCATCGCATTATTGCCGTTACAGACACTAACAATATTGCGTCATTTCGACTTCTTGAAAAATCTGGATTTAGAAGGGAAGCTCACTACGTGAAAAATATTTTCTTCAAAGGGGCTTGGGGAGATGAATATTTATACGCATTGCTGAGTGCTGAGTATAAACGACTAACAAACAGCTAAAGTAAGATTAATCAAAGCTGTTTGTTCGCGACACACAACGGTCACTCAGTTTTTCTTGCTAAAGGCGCTATTGGGCACATACCGAGATAGGATTTATTGTGCCAATCGTGGTTTTTGGATTAGGTTATGTATGGGAAACTACGTATCTTAATCCCCTGTTTAGATTAAATTACGAAAGCTGCTACGTTTGTTTTACTAACTAGGATGCTGATGACAGCTTCAGATCTCACGTAGCGTGATATAACAATGGTAGTTTTGTTGCGTATATTGTTACTTAAGCCTCTAAAAGTACCGATTTTACGGGAATAAATATTTAACTGTGTTTATATACAGTGTTATTTTCATCTCCGTAAAATCATGACCTAAGTACCCTATTCTTTATTAGCTATTATTAATGTATGTGGTTCTTAATCATAATTTAGGATCTATCATGACACAGAATTCTTGTTTTATTTTCGCGACCAATTTATGCTTCTTTGGCTAAATAATACATGAATTAGATAGTTAAGCCTTTGCTGGCTTTTCTTAGTCTTTCGTCACCACGCTTATCGTAAACCTGAGTCGTTGTAATGCTTTCATGCCCCATAGCATCTCTGACGGTGATAAGATCTTCGCCATTATCTAGCAATGCTGATGCGAATGTACGACGGAGATCGTGTGGAGAAAAATCATCTAATCCAGTTTCGATCCGACGAACTTCCAGAATATGATATATAGCTTGGTCGGATAACCTGTTAATAGTAAAGAAGTCATGCCGCCTGATTCGGGTAAATAATGGACCTCGACTGTCTCCCCTAACATTATTCACCCAATTCTCTAAGTAGGTGATTGTGCCATCAGGCATGTAAGAAAGACGTTCTTTATTACCTTTCCCAAGTACTTTTATTGTTCCTTTAGTCCAACTAATATGCTCGCGGTTTAGGCTAACCAATTCAGAGCGTCGAAGACCACAACCTAGCAGAACGGCGAAGATCGCTGCATCACGTCGACCTTTCGACGAAGAATCGTTTGAACACGCATTTAATAATGCTTGTGATTCGACGCCTTCTAGTGCTCTTCCTTTTGATAATCGAGAGCCGCGCACTGATTTAACCAGCTTAATATGTTGGTAGGTCTCCGTATCAATTAATTTAATTTGCCACGCCTCAAGTGCTACGCCTCGGATAGCGGCTAAGTAAGTATTGATAGTGGATGGTGCCAATTCCCGCTTGATCAGTCGGTCCTTAATTGCTTGAACATGGTGACGTCGGAGCGAAGCCCAGGGGCAATCATCCAAACTATCGAAGCCAATGATATTGGCCACTCTGTTTAGAAAAGACCCCATTGTTTGGCGGCTTTTCTTGGAATTCAAACTAATGATATATGCAGTTGCTGGGTTTTGTTCGGGTTGGCTACCGATAGTGCTAGAAATTATGCTGATGGGTGTAGTTGGATCATCCAATGACACTAATTGTGCCTGTCCCGTTTCTTGTTCCATTAATTTACCGTAAATAGATGCCCGGTCATAAGTAGGCGGTATTATATCTAAGTGCTATATGTATACGTCTATAATATTTCATTATCTCTACTTTTTCAAACACTCCTTTTAATAAGTAGAGAGTTATATCTATTACAAACAGTATATTGGCCATATTATGGGCACCTTTAAATGGATTTAATTACCGTGCCCTGCTTAATTATTCTTGATACGTAGGACTGATTGATGCAGACTATAAAAACATGACAACTAATAGAAATTGCAACATCGGTGAAAAGACGACCTACTAAAAAAGAACTGAGAGTTCTTTGGAATACCTATATCCAGATCCCTTCATTTGACAAGCGTTTACATGCAGCGCATTTTATCGCCAACGAAGTTCCAGCTTGGTTGGCGGACAATGAACTACGCCGTGATTTTATGGCAGACCATAGTTACAAAACTGCTCGTTTAATTTTGAAGCCTTTGTTTATAGAATCTGAGTTCAAGAAACTTTGTCTGGCGTATGGTGCTTATCAATACAAAAAACTACACAATCTTGCAACCATCAATATTGATCAGAATGCTCTAATACAATTGAATCGAGTGATGTTAAAACTTGGACTCAATGAAAAAGATTCGGGATTCAGCGATGCCATAGAATGGCTGACATCACCAGGGGTCCGAGAAGAAGAATTTACCAGACAAGTAATATTTGAAGCTAGCAACGAGAATTCTACCGACGATATTATCAATAAACGAGATGATCCATTTTCTCGTCATGTTCATTTATTACGTCATCGTATGTGCTCTCGAGATCAACAACTGCTCACGAGCATCATTGACCTAGCATTTTCTAATGGTTGGTTAGCTAGGGGCTACACCCAAAACACCGCGGAGAGCAGGATCCAAACTAAACTGCAAGACGATGCACTATATCTCACAAGTATCGGAATCAATCCCTAGATCAATTTGTAAAATGGCCAATTGCTGTTTCTACTTCATGCCCAGATATTGTATTGAGGTGGTGTGCCTAACGGTCTTGTTGTTAGCAACGAGTAATTTAAGAGCGCACCCTATCCTACCAGACAAAACTCTGGGCCGCCATAACGGCCTACCAGTGCTATTATGGTTCGAATGTCGAGATTACGCATAAATACTTCCGTGTATTGTGTGCAAAGTTAATGAACATTTAGATATATTAAATTAATAAGGTCTTCCATGGCCTTCGTTTATCACTATCTTGCAGCTAAATCTGTGGGGTATTTGGGTCAAAGGAAAAGACTAAGATGTTTAACTCTGGGTCTTTTATTATATCCTTTTGTCACTCGGATCCTTAACTAACATACCTTTATTAATCTAACTGAACGTAGTTTTCAGCATTTCAAAAGATTATTTCACTGTATTTGCGAAAATACTGATTTGTTTCTGGTGATGGGCTATCCATGTCAGCCATGGGCACGAAATTTGCCCCATAAAGTGGTGGGTTAAATCAATTAACAATTAGATACAATTTAATATTGTCATTTGCGCTGCCTAACCTTAAAGTACAGGCTGCTGTGAATTAAACCATTTGGAAATGACATGAAAAACTATAAGAAAATCTTTGCCTTAAGTGCATTGGCACTGGCTTTACAGGGATGTAACCTGACCAGCGACACAAATTCCGCCACTAAATCTAATGGCCTCGAAGTGGTCTTTCATTTAGACAAATCAGACCCTGTTGTTGCCGTTGCTATTCAATACCATGTTGGTTCTAATCGTGAAAAGGTTGGCCGCACTGGTTTTGCTCATTTCTTCGAGCACATGTTATTTCAAGATTCAGAAAATGTTGGCGCAGGAAATTTCATTAAAAACATCGGTGCGATGGGTGGCAGTCTTAACGGCGGAACCTGGCAAGATGGCACCATCTATTACGAAATAGTGCCAAGCGATGGTTTAGAAAAAGTATTGTGGATGGAATCTGATCGCATGGGTTACTTCATTAATACGGTCACCAAAGAAGGGCTTGAAAACGAAAAGCAAGTGGTTAAGAACGAGAAACGTCAAAGCGTTGATAATCGCCCTTACGGTCATGTTAATGGCGTGATGTTAAAAGCTATGTATCCTGAAGGTCATCCATATAGCTGGTCGGTGATCGGCAGCCTCCAAGATTTGCAAGACGCGACGCTGCAAGACGTCCGTGATTTTTACAACCAATGGTATGGCGTAAATAACGCGACCTTAGTCGTTGCTGGTGATTTTAATAAAGCACAAGCGAAAGCGTGGGTTGAGCAATATTTCGGCGAATTTGACCCACGTGGCGATGTCACCCCAATGAA
>JABSRS010000291.1 GCA_013214885.1 Gammaproteobacteria bacterium | reverse complement strand
CCTTTGAACATGTCACTTTCAGCTGGCAAAACCCTAACCGAGTGCGCAGTTTAATTGTCGCATTTGTCAATGCTAATGTTCAAAATTTCCATGCGATTGATGGTAGTGGCTATGCTTTTTTAACCGATCAACTGATTCATCTTAACGATATTAATCCGCAGATCGCATCACGCTTAATTACCCCATTATTAAAATGGCAGAAATTTGATAATGTTCGAGGCGAGCTAATGCGTCAACAGTTAGTGCGGTTGTCACAGCTTAAAGGATTAGCACCTGATCTTAGTGAAAAAGTAGACTTGAGCCTTACTTAATGAAGCAATACACTTTTAATATCAGCGTAAGTTACGAGCGATTTTTGCCCATTTATCAGGGAGACATCGATAAAATTATTGTAAAAGACCTCACTGGACTAACCATTGAGTTGGCTGCCAAGCACTTAAAACCCTATCTAACTCCTGATGGTGTTAACGGTCAATTTAAGCTTTTGGTCGATTCTCGTGGTAAATTCCAATCTCTAATCAGAATATTTTAGAGTATTTACTCCAAACATGAGTTCGAAAACAGAAAGAGGGCTACTTAAATAGCCTTCTTTTTTTTTACTTTTAATTCAGTTGTTTATAGTTAAATATAGCATTAGGGCGTAGGTGTTTTTTCGCGATAACAGCAGATTTAAACCAAGCGTTAGGTAAATCACTCTAATTTAGGGCGATTTAAATTTCTCGTTAGAAATAAGCTGTTGCAGCAAGGACTTAATTACGGTAAAAATTACATACTAGAAATTTTATTTTGCTATTTTAGTGAAAAATAATTCAAAAATAACAATAATCCAAGACGGGAAGTGGAGATCAAATATATGAATGTTTTTAGAAAGTCTGTATTAGCAGTAGGGGTTAGCGTCGCTTTAGCATCACTCGCTATTCCATCGGCTCACGCTGTTAGTATTAACTGGGGCGAAATAGAAGGTAGTTTCGATTCTTCATTTTCCGTTGGGGCATCATGGCGTGTTGAAGAACGCGATTTTGATAACCAAATTGGTAAAGTAAATAATCCTAACAATGGTTTTGATTGGTCAAACTACAGCGCCTTTAACAATATCAAATATGATAAAACCCAACTGTTTGCTAGTGATGGTTCTTATTCAAGCAATGGTGATTTAGCCAATTTAGCTTGGTCAAAAGGACAAGCCTTTAGTAAAGTGATTAAAGGGCTACATGAACTTGAATTAAACTACAAAAACTACGGTTTGTTTGTTCGTGGCATGTATTACAAGGATTTCGCTCTTGATGGTCCCCTTGATTATACCCGTGAACTAGGCGGCAATCGCGCCATTGATGTTTGTCGTGATGATGAAGCTAATGATCAAGCGTGTTCTGATGTTCGCTTACTCGATGCCTACTTAACCGCTGATTATGACTGGGGCGATGTGCCCGTTTCATTCCGAATTGGTCAACAAGTGGTCAGCTGGGGTGAAAGTGCATTAATTTCACACGGTATTTCAAGTATCAATGCTGTTGATATTGGTCGTCTTCGTACCCCTGGTGCAGAGTTAAAAGAAGCCTTTATTCCACAAGGCATGGTCCATTTCGCTGCGGGTTTAACGGATAACCTGTCAATGGAATTGTTCTATCAATACCAGTGGGAAGCTAATGTTGTTCCTGTCGGCGGAACATATTTCGCGAGCAATGATTATGTGAGTGATGGCGGTCAATACAATGCGGTGCAATTAGGGTTTAACGCCAATCCAGATATGGATGGTGATTTCCTTGTTTCTGAGATGCAAAAATTATCAGCAATGATCGCTTCTGGTAATTACACCCAAGCACAGTTAGGTGCTTTAATGTTGGCATACCCAACCAAAACAACCTTAAAAACAGAAGTAAAAGACGCGAGTGATGATGGCCTGTACGGGATTAAATTCTCGTATTTGTTTGAAGATACCGAAGTCGGTTTCTACCACATGAATTATCATAGCCGTCGTCCGCTTATCTCTGGTCAGGCCGCTGATTTTACCAATGTTGCTATAGGCAATGATTTACAAACACTTGGCATAATTGGCGCTACTGGCGGCACGGTTGATTATGACGTGCTCAATAACCTTGAAACATTCTCTAAAGCGATGATCGTGTATCCAGAAGATATTAAACTTTATGGTTTAAGCTTTAATACTTCAATTGGCGAAACTGCCGTTGCTGGTGAAATTTCACACCGGGTTGATGAGCCAGTACAAATAGATGATGTTGAATTGTTGTTTGCTGCGATGCCACAACAGCTAGCCAATGCTGTAGCGGTAAACTATAACCGCGCCAACAATCTAACGGGCGATGCCGCACTGACTTGTGCTGACGCAGCAGTGCTCGCAACAGATACCAGTTCATTTTGTGCCCTTGATGGTATTTCACAATTTGAACCTAAAGATCCTGGTGCGATTGCCCATGGTTTCCGCTTAGTTGATACCACGCAGGCGCAAGTAAACTTTACTCATATGGTTGGTCCAGCATTAGGGGCAGACAATATTGTACTATTTGCTGAAGTTGGTGGTATTTGGATCCACAAGATGCCTGATGATATTCGTTTGAATGGTCCTGGTACTAGTCGCTCTGGCGGTAATCCAGACATGCCTGCGATCATTGTCGCGACTCATAATGGCCCAGAAACCAACCCATTCCCGACCGATTTCGCGTGGGGTTATCGTTTAGTGGCTAAAACTGACCATAACAACGTATTCGATGGCGTAAATGCCTCGGTTAAAGTTATTTTCTCACACGATGTTAAAGGGATCACACCTGATCCGATTTTCCTATTTACTGAAGGTTCTAAGTCTCTTGGTGCCTCGATTGATTTTAATTACCAAAACCGTTGGTCTGCAGCATTTAGCTATAATGCATTCTGGGGTGGTAAAGGCACAATCAATGCGATGGAAGATAAAGACTTTGTATCATTTAACATCAAATATTCAATTTAACGGGTGAACAATAATATGAAAAAAATCACACTCATTACTGCCATTTCTCTAGCCCTTGCATCGCAAGCGGCATTGGCTAAAGTAACGCCACAAGAGGCAGAAAAATTAGGTAACGAATTGACACCTAACGGTGCAATTCAAGCGGGCAATGCTGATGGTTCAATTCCTGCGTGGACAGGCGGTATTACTAAACCTGTCGCAGGTTATGTTAAGGGCAAGCACCACTTAGACCCTTTTAGCGACGACAAGGTTGTACTGACTTTAACCAAGGCCAATTACGCGCAATATAAGGATAATCTAACTGCTGGTCAGATGCAGTTATTTGAGACATATCCTGATAGTTTTAAAATGAATATTTACCCAACGCGCCGTAGTGCTTCTGTACCAGAACATGTCTATGCTGCAACCAAAGTAAATGCGACCAAGGCTGAGTTAATCAGTGGCGGTAACGGCATTAAAAATGCCGTGATGGGTGTGCCTTTCCCAATCCCAGAGCTTGGGTTAGAGGTTATTTGGAACCACATTACTCGTTATCGTGGCGTTAATGTCGAAATGAGAGGGTCGCAAGCGGCACCGACCGCTTCTGGTGATTACACTCTAATGGAAATGAAAAATGCCATTAGTTTTAAATATACCTTGCCAGGGATGACACCTGAAAAGTTGACTGCGGATAACCGTCTGTTTTTGTTTAAGCAAACGATGACTCAGCCAGCACGTCTTGCTGGTACATCATTGTTGGTTCATGAAACCATTAACCAAGATGGCGAGCCGCGTAAAGCATGGACTTACAACACCGGCCAGCGCCGTGTTCGTAAAGCACCAAATGTTGCGTTTGATACTCCAGGAACAGCATCCGATGGTCTTAGAACCACCGATGATTTTGATATGTATAACGGTTCTCCTTCACGTTATAACTGGAAATTAATTGGTAAAAAAGAGCTTTATATTCCTTATAACTCTTACAAGCTCCACGCTAGAGGCGTTAGCTATGATGATTTGTTACAACCTGGGCACTTAAATCCAGATTATATCCGTTATGAAAAGCATCGAGTGTGGCAAGTTGAAGCGACCCTTAAAGAAGGCTTGCGTCATACTTACAAAAAACGTGTATTCTTTATTGACGAAGATAACTGGCAAGTTTCAGTCGCTGATATTTATGATAACCGCGATCAATTATACCGCGTTGCGATGGCTCATGAATTAAACTACTATGAGGTACCGACATCATGGTCAACCCTAGAAGTATTTCATGATCTGCAATCGCGACGTTACATTGCGATTGGTTTAGATAACGATGCAGGAATGTATAACTTTGATTCCAAGCTGACCGACAGACAATTTACCGAAAATGCTCTAAGACGAGCAGGTAGAAGATAAAACGAAGCCGGCGCAAGCCGGCTTTTTTTATTCAACAAAGTAATAGTCAATATAAATAATTAAAATAATGGCAGTTAAAATTTATAGTTAACTGCTAGAACAACAATGTTTAGGGGTATTGTGTGTTTATAAATAAAGCATTGTTATTAAGTGTAATGGCCTTGATTGGTTCTGTGTCACCAATAAGTGCCGCCGAAGTTAATCAAGCCCGATTAGCACTACAGGCACCAGTGATGGCGATAAGCCGCCAAGGTGATACGATATTATCCGTTGGTGACCGAGGCCATATATTCAAGTTTAACCAGCAGAAGTGGTCGCAAGTCGCTAGCCCAAGTGATGTGTTATTTACTAATATTTTCCAGTTAAACCAAGTT
>JABSRS010000290.1 GCA_013214885.1 Gammaproteobacteria bacterium | reverse complement strand
CGGCCAACATGTGGAACAATCCGGGCGAAACGGGCAGCGATAGCGATGGCAATAATAAAGGCTTGTCCGCCATTAAGGGTAAATAATGATAGCCGATTCTTACGTTTAGCTTGTTCCCATTTTTCTAGTTCAATGTCATAACGATTAGCTTCGTATTGCTCGTTGCCAAAATACTTAACCGTTTCGTAATTAAGTAAGCTGTCAATAGCGCGGCTATTACTGTTAGAGTCGGCCACATTGGCTTGGCGAACATATTGCGTACGCCATTGCGTGGCTTTGATTGAATACGCGACATAACATACCACGGCAACAATAATGACGGTGGCAAAACTAAAACCATAATTTACTAATAAAATCACCACCACAAAAACAAGCTCTAACAGGGTCGGGATGATATTAAAAATCATAAAGCGCATCACGAAACTAATACCTGATACGCCCCGCTCCATGTCACGCGATAAGCCACCCGTTTGGCGGTTTAGGTGAAAGTCGAGATCGAGTCGGTGTAAATGGTTAAACACACTAAGGCCAACCCGGCGCATCGCTCGCTCGGTCACTCGCCCAAACAAGGTGTCACGCAACTCACCAAATAACACCAACGATAAACGTAGTACACCATAAGCAATAACCAGGGCGATTGGGGTGGCGATAGCTTGAAAATTACTGTCATCGAGCCCATCGACAATATGCTTTAAGATAAAGGGCAAACCAACCGTGGCAACTTTAGCAAAAACCAAACAAAGCAATGCCAAGCCGACCCGCATTTTATATTCAGCTAAATAGGGAATGAGAGTTTTAAATACCGACCAATTAATAGTGTCTGGAGCGTCAATTTGGGTGCCGTGGCGCATTTATATTTACCTTTTTGTGTAGGCAGCCAATTTTACTTGCTGGACAGGGATATGTCAGTAGATATATCAGTCAAAATTCGAGGAATGATTAAACAGTTAGCGAATAAAGTTAGCAACACGTCCGATCTGCCGATCATAAGTGAGACATTGGACTAAAAGCTTGTTAGCATCGAGACAATTAAAAAATTAAAATAATAATAAAGGTATGACCTATGAGTTCACAAAGAGAACACTTTAGTTCGCGGCTTGGCTTTATATTGGCCGCTGCTGGTTCGGCAGTTGGCATTGGTAATTTAGTGGGTTTTCCCGTTAATGCGGCCAAAAATGGTGGGGGTGCCTTTTTAATTATTTATGCAATCTTTGTGGTGGTTATTTGTCTACCAGTGATGGCTGCTGAGCTAGCGATGGGACGAAATACCAAGAAAGGCCCAGTCGGAGCATTTGGAACTTTATCAAACCAGCACCCTTTATGGCGTCTAGCTGGACTAATCGGCGTGATCACTCCTTTTATGATTGCAGTATTTTATACCGTGATTAGTGTTTGGATTATTGGCTACTTGTTAATGGCGGCGACTGGGCAACTTGAGTATTTAGCGGCTGACGGTACTTTTGGAGAGTTTATCAATAGTCCTTATATTTTTACGGCCCTAGTCATTGTTGCTGTAATTATTTATGGCATTTTAAAAATGGGAGTGCAAAAAGGGATCGAACAAGCCTCTAAAATACTAATGCCAGCGTTATTTGTGATGCTAATTGCCCTAGTCACTTTTGTGTTAACTCTCGATGGCGCAATGGCTGGCGTTAAATTTTATATTATTCCAGATCTTTCGAAGATCACCGCTACCGTAGTCAACGGTGCATTATCACAAGCCTTTTTCTCATTATCATTAGGCATGGGGATCTTAATCACTTATGGCTCGTATCTCACCAAAGATACTGACATTGTCGGTTCGGCAAAATTTATTGCGCTGGCCGATACTGGCGTCGCCTTCATTGCTGGTCTGCTAATTTTACCCGCTATTTTCACGTTCAATCCAGATGTTAACCCTGCAGAGCTCAGTGAATCATCGGTTAGTCTTATTTTTGTGTTATTACCAAAAATATTTTTAGCCTTACAAAGCTCAATTGGCTTTGTTGGCGCGAGTACTGTCGCTACCTTATTTTTTACTCTCGTGTTTTTTGCAGCTATTACCTCATTAGTGTCGATTATTGAAGTACCCGTTGCTTACTTAATCGACGAGAAAAAACACACTCGTGGTAAAGCATTAGTGACGATGGCAGTTTTTGCTGGGATCCTCACGATCTTCTCGGCATTATCTTTCGGCATGGTCAGCTTCTTCAGTGAATTTGCTAATTACGGTGGCAGCACAAAGTCATTCTTTGATGTCGTTTATGACATTTTCTATGACACGGTATTACCATTAAATGGCTTGCTAGTCTGTGTCTTTGTCAGCTACCGCTGGAAAAAACATTCCCTCAACCAAGAGTTAAGTATTGGTAATGAAAAGTTTGAAGGATCGTTGATGCAAAAGTACATTAACTTCTCTTTAGGGACTTTTATTCCTGTGGTGTTATTGGCGATTTTCTTAAACACGGTCGCGCAGAAGTTCTTCCAGACCACGCTATTTTAACTACGTATTTTAAATACTTATTTTTTAAATACTAAGTTTTCAAAAATTTGCCACCGCACTTATCAAAGTTCGGTGGCTTTTTATTGGGTATGTATGAGTTAATTGTTGCTGGCCTATTTAGTTAATGGTGGTCTTATGATGTGCAGATGTCTGTATGCGCCTCTTTGAGCTAAATTGTTTGCACACCAGTGGCTTTTCTTTGCTTCGCCAAAGAAAAGTCACCAAAAGAAAGGCGACCCGTAGTTTAGTTGCTGATCTTCATCTACATAGCTGTCTTGACGGAATCGATTTTAATGCGCATCCCTGCGCGAAAATCTAAAAAATCGTCCCTGATTTTTTCTCCTAACAGCTATCCAGAGGAAGGCAACTAAGAGCGGGGGGATGGTGCATCCTGTTACTCTTGCGCAACAAATTGAATTTTCAACGATAAAAATACAGCAATAGCTAATTAGTACACAGCCTTTTTATTGGGTTAAATTCAACCAGTAAATACCAGTTAATTGTGTTATATCAATTGTTAATTGATGGTTTAGGCGTATAACATCCCTATACCTTGCCTATTTACCGTAGATGGAATTTAAATGAATAGCCTCAATAGAAAGATTCAACTCGCACAGTTTGTTATTGGTCTTAGCATCATCGTTTCAACCGTGCTTTTTATATACCAGCAGCAGCGTCAAATCAGCCATGATTTAATCGGGTCGAATATCGAAAGTATTGCTAAAAATTACTTTGATTCAGTCAATACCATGATGGTGACTGGAACCATGAGTAATCGTAAAATATTCCAACAAAAAGTCGCTAGCCATAACAATATTAATCAAGCCAAAATCATTCGAGGTCAACAAGTCGTCAAACTCTATGGCAAGGGCTATGATGATCAAGTCGCGGTTGATGATTTTGAGCGCTCAGGATTAGCAGGAAAAAAAGCGACGAGAATCGTAGAGCAAGATGGCAAACGAATGATGCAATTAATTTTACCAATGCGCGCCAGTGAGGATTATTTGGGGACGAATTGCCTCGGCTGTCATCAGGCTAAAGAAGGCGACGTCTTAGGGGCGATTAAAATTAGCTATGACTTAACCGAGTCAGAGCAGAAAATTAGCGCATCGATGTTGAAAACCAGTTTATTACAAGCTGCGGTAATAGCTTTTGGCTTTATTGTCCTAGCACTAATCCTTCAGCGCTTAGTATTTAAGCGACTTAATCGACTCAAAAAAACCATTACCAATATTGAGCAAAACCTTGACCTTAACCATATCATCACGGTTCATTATGACGATGAACTTGGGGCGGTATCTCACGCGCTTAACGCTATGATGAGCAAGTTTAAACAAGGGTTTACTCATGTTGCAACGGCCACTACTCAGCTAATTACCGTAACCACCGAGCTTAACGAGTTATCTCAGCTGACCAAAAATGCAGTATTATGTCAAAAAGCAGCGACGGAGTCTGTGGCAGCGGCAATTACCGAGCTCGATGCCTCGGCCACCGAAGTGGAACAGAACACTAAATACGCGACTGAAAAATCAATTGCAGCGAGTAACGACGCCAGTAAAGGACAAAGATTAGCCAATGAAGCCCGCGATGGCATCGGGCAACTCGCCCAAGATGTCCAATCCAATAGTGAGTTAATTGAGCAGCTAGGTGTTAAGACGACCGAAGTGGGCAGCGTATTGGAGGTGATTACCAAAATTTCCGAGCAAACCAACTTGCTGGCGTTAAACGCTGCCATTGAAGCTGCCCGCGCCGGTGAGCAAGGTCGTGGCTTTGCGGTGGTGGCTGATGAAGTCCGCTTATTAGCCACTCGTACTCGCCAATCAATCGATGAGATTCAAATTACTATCACTAGTTTGCAACAAACTGCAGATCAAGCTGTTGACTCGATGCGCTTAGCCAGTGAACAAGCACATGCCAAGGCACAAGATGTCACGGGCGTCACTAATTTACTCACTGCAATTACCACGCAGGTTCAAGAAATTGAACAACTTAATGTTCAGATATCCAATGCAGCACATCAACAAAATATTGCGGCCGATGAAATCAATGTCAATGTCATCAATATTAGTGACGTGGCAGAAAAGTCAAGTGAAGACGCCCAACAGGCTGAGCTCATTAGTGAGCAATTACTGAATTTAGCGACCAATTTAGAGCATCAGGTTAAATTATTTAAGCTTTAATCTGGGATCACCTTGGGAGCTTCTGCTCCCAAGGTTTTTTGGCCATAACGGACA
>JABSRS010000289.1 GCA_013214885.1 Gammaproteobacteria bacterium | reverse complement strand
TGGTGTTTTTCTCGGTATGAACCCGAACTCCTAAATCCTCAATTTTTTGGCGGAGCAAGTCGCCGCCACCTTGATCGAGTTGCACAGCCATTAAGCGTGGCGCAAACTCAACGACATGAGTTTCAAGTCCTAATTGTTTGATTGCATTGGCCGCTTCAAGTCCCAGCAAACCGCCACCAATCACTACCCCGATTTTTGAGCTTTGCGCTGATTGCGCAATACGGTCTAAATCGTCAAGGGTGCGATAAACATGAATATGGGGCTGATCTTTACCTGGCACTGGTGGTACAAAAGGGAATGAACCCGTTGCCAGCACTAACTTGTCATAACTAATGACATCGCCCGAGGCAGTCAATACCGTCTTGGCGCTGCGATCGATCTCAGTGATTTGTTGATTGATATGGTATTCGACACCTTGTTCGTCATAGGCATCAGGTGTTGTAAGGGCTAAATCAGCGGCAGTATTACCAGTGAAATAACTCGTTAGCATCACCCGGTCATAAGCGAGGCGAGACTCTTCAGCAAAAGTAACAATTTGAAAGTCATTACCGTGATTAGTCACCAGCTGGTCAATAAAATGATGGCCCACCATGCCGTTACCAACGACAACTATTTTTTGCTTATTCATATTGCTCACCCACTTAGATTTATAGTTTTATAATCTAAGTAATGGCAACTTTAATACCAGCAATAAACAAACTATGAAAATATACGTTAACGCACTGAAAAATATAATTAAATTAAGGTAACCTTTAGGGGGTGTAATATTTTCTAAGTCGAAAATCACTTACTACTGCACAACAATAATTCATTGCTTGCCCGTATTAAGTGCAAACAATCATTAACTTGAATAGCGTATCAGCGAATTTTTCGATTAAAATCAGAATAAGAGAATAACCAGCACAATGTGGTTATTTATCGGGGATACAGCGACCGCATTAGCGAGGTGCACAGTGTTAGAAATGACTACACGCTGACTAGAGCAGGTGCTAGGGGAGTACGCCCCCCTTAATTCCGAATCCCATCGATGGGTTTGCTCGGGTAGGCCTAATCAAGTAACTCTGCTACTTTTTGAAGATTGAACCTGAGTAAGCGTTTATCAAGACCTGTTAGCTTTTGGCTTTCGATGCTAATGTCATGAAAATTATATCCCTCTGTTGTTTTTTCGATATATTTATCAAAATTTAATGTCTTTTGAAAGTCATTAAATATTTCTACCAGAGTTGGTTCATTCAAATTAACCTGGTCGATTACCCAGCGCCAATTTTTTCTTTTTACAATAAATAATTCTTTGACGTACGCGTCTTCAAATTGACTATTAAAAGAAAAATAGTCTTGTTCTGATGTATTTTGAAGCTTCAGGCTGACTGTGACTGTTCCATTAGAAAAATAAGGAATCCAAAAATTATCTCGTTTAATATTTACGTTGTAATCTTTAGCAGCAAGAAGATCGAATTTCTTTAACAAACTTAAAGACAGCAAAAAATTTTGAGTATCACACACCTGTTGATTTTGATGCTCTAAAATTATCGAGCCTATTGAGATAGGAATACATTTTGCCGAATAATCTTCAGCTTTCAATTTGATAAAATGCTCCTTAATTAAATCATTTATTCGATGATTTTCTCCAAGTAAACTTACAAAGAATAATAGGGTAACAAAGGAAGCCACACTGGCAATTAGTATTAAGTTTCTCATTC
Organism: Gammaproteobacteria bacterium; assembly: GCA_013214885.1. Classification (GTDB taxonomy): domain Bacteria; phylum Pseudomonadota; class Gammaproteobacteria; order Enterobacterales; family Psychrobiaceae; genus Psychrobium. The sequence goes on along the minus strand of JABSRS010000289.1, from coordinate 3,036 downwards.
TATAAATTCCACGCACCTCAGGCTGAATTGATTGCCCTAACATTTGTATGTCAGGCATGCCCGTTCATCAAGTTGTACCATAAAAACAATTATTGCAATAATACACTTAAAAACAACAGATTAAACCCATTTCGGTGTAATCAATCAAAAGGGTCAGGGTTATTGATTCTGAGACTCCATCAAACATGCTAGTTTTTGTTTATTCTTTATAAGAAAATGTATCTCAAAAATTCATCATCCAGTAAACCTAACACAGACGGTTAAGGCACTTCTACTCGATAGTTAAACACGCATAACTCGAGCTAAAATAGCTATCACTAGACAACATTAACAACTGCAACCCAATCGCTAACCCACTGGGGAAAAATCGATGTGGTAGTTATCGCTCACGAGGTTGTTACGCTTTAGGGCGCGTCGGACGTTTTTACACAGCTTGGCTAAGCGTGCTATTTCGCCAAAATCAGGCACCACACCATGATTTATTTGAGTTTCCCAATCACCTAATTCAGTATCAACTAACTCGAGCAATTTTTTAGGACAGCCAACATAGCTGGTGCCACAAATATTGGCTTCGGGGACGCTAAAAGGAAAATCATCACGGACGGCTTGAATAAGTGAAACCATTACTTGCATGCGATCGGGCTTACGATTCATAAACATCTGGCTTTAAAAAATAAAATATTTAATCATTTTTTTAACGATTCAGTTGTGCGCTAACGCATAAAATATTATTTTACTTAACTTGAGTTCTGGATAAGAGTTTTGTAACGTATTAAAAACAAATAATACATATATAGTTAATTTCCAATGACGGAATTTTAGTGATTATCAAGGCATTTTTACGAATCAATAGCTGGCTATTGGGAGTGAAAATAACGCCGGTAGGTGCTAAAAGAACGTTATTGGGCAAATTCGCTTATACGGAACTCAGGTTACTAACTAGATCTCAACAACTATGCGGCTAAATAAGATGAAACTTCACCATATTGATGGTTATATCCAAACGATATTGCTAGCGGAATATCCTGAAAAATTGATGTTACTCGATGGCTGTTGCCGCGTCGATGTCGCTGTGGTTGAAAACTTCATTACGAAGCAATTGCAACGACCATTAACCGATTTAAAATTAGTCGTTGTTACCCATATGCACCCAGACCACGCAGGGGCCGCAACCATATTACGGAAATTAACGGGCTGCAAAATTGCAACCGCCAATATTAAGGGCGATTGGTATCATGGCTTTGAAGGTTGGTTAATGCATCAAACCGATATGATGCTGGCCAAGTGGGTTGCTAAACGTAAAAAACAACCTAAGCGCAACATTTGGTATAGCCGTAAACTAACCGCCGATCTTTATTTAAATTCAGGCGATTTAATCCCGCAATTTGAAGATTGGCAGGCGCTGTTCACGCCTGGTCACACTGACCGTGACTTATCATTACATCATCGGCCAACCAATGTTGTTTATGTGGCGGATTTAATCGTGATGGTCAAAGGAAAACTAACCTCGCCTTTCCCGATTTTTTATCCCAATCGCTATCGTGCCTCACTGCAACAAATAAGGGCGCTAAAGCCACAATCGATTATTTTAGCCCATGGCGGTGAGATAACTCCTAGTCCTAAGCAGTATCAGGAGTTATTAGATAACGCACCAACTATCCCAAAGACTCATTGGCGCGCGGTTAAGAAACAATTAGCCAAGACCTTTATTGATTAGCCGATAACGCTAAGGAAATATCACCAATACAGCTGCCACAGCCATTACCAGCACCCGTTTTTGCTCTAATCTCATCTAGACTAAGCTTGCCCTGAGCGACAGCTTCGGTAATTTCACTATAAGGAATGTTTAAGCATTGGCAGAAGGTTTTTTGCTGTTTAAGTGCGGTTGAATTATTAGAAATCGCCTGTTGTTTATTACCCTGCCCTTGATAAAACTGACTAATCCAACCATCGGGTAAATCAGCTTTTGAGCTGGCAACCAGCACCGCGGCACCAGCTTGGTCGCCGCTAAAATAGCTGTTGCGATAGTATTGCTTTTTGGGATCACTCGCATCAAACACCGTTGAGTGCTCTGGTGCCAACGCTAGCGATTTTAACCGTTCAAATAACCGTGCTGGTTGCTCGTTACTGGCCAAATAATAACAATAGCCACCGTCAATCACCTGCTCAACCTGATAGCGACAAAGATCCAATGCCAGCTTATGGTTAACCACCAGCAGCGCGTTTGAGTTCGCCTGCCAAGGGGTAAGATTAACTCTATTATGTTTAAACGCTGGTTGACCTGAATCACGATCAACAGTGGGCGCAGTCAGCTGACTAACACACCCTTGGTTACTATTGGCAAAAGACCAGTGAATCGGCATGAATAGCTCACCAAAGCGCTGAGCATTAGTGACTTTAATCCTTACCAGCATGGAGCCATAGTGATTGTGAACACTAACCAACGTTTGGTCCGACAGGCTCAGTTTACTGGCATCCATCGGGTGAATTGCCAATTCAGGCTCGGGTAAATGGTTAGTGAGTAATGCTGATTTACCCGTTCGAGTTTGGGTATGCCATTGATCGCGATTACGCCCAGTATTTAATATAAAACTGCCCTTGGCCACCACCCTATCAATACTAGTGACTGCGAACATCTGGGGACGGTTATTAGGGTGATAATAGTTATTATCACCAAATAGTGATTGATCACTAACTGTTATAGGCACGCCCGATGGCTGAGGCCATTGCACGGGGATCCAATGTTGGTATTGTTCAAGGGTTAAGTCACCAAAAGCCGAAATATCAAATGCTCGCGTGCCATGATTGTTTAAACCCGACAGCCTCGCATGCTCAGCAAAGATATCTCTGGCTGACTGATAGCTAAATTGCTTAGCAAATCCCATTCGTTTAGCCACTTCACTAATAATCCACCAATCAGGTTTGGCTTGGCCAAAAGGCGTAAGAAAACTACGCTGGCGTGAAATTCGCCGTTCAGAGTTGGTTACTGAGCCCGATTTTTCTCCCCAACTTTGAGCTGGCAACACAATGTCAGCA
>JABSRS010000029.1 GCA_013214885.1 Gammaproteobacteria bacterium | reverse complement strand
ATTGGCGACCATCACTACATGATGGCTCAAGTGGCGAAATATACGCAGTTTATCATGGCAACAAATATCCAAGACCTGCCTTACGCGCATTTCTCGATTATTTAGTCGAAAAGCTAAAACAAGCACAGCTAACCTAAGTTTTGCTAGTTAGGAATTGGCTAACATTTATTTATAACCAATAACTTAATCCTCTTAAAAATAGCCAAAGGTCTAACAGATAGACTATCTAATTGTTTTATATACTCTATCAATACTATTTATTGCCACTATCTAAATTTTATTTCAAGTTAAGTGCTGATGGCTGTTGTTTTTGATAATTTAGCATGATAAAACATATCCACGGTTGGCTTATAACAAGTCAGCAACATACTTTGAGAAGAATTCATGCAGCTGTTTGCAACTACACTAGTCCTCATTATTAAGATTATTAGCGTCGTGGTCATTGAACCACAGCGTCGGGGACTTGTGCTTAACTAACCAAACAGCATGCAGAGAAACCCCCGGCCTGAAAAGACCGGGGGTTTTTTTTTAGCTATAAAACCAAGGCTAGCAACATGGCAGTAACACAACTAACACAGGCAATTACTATGCGCGGCGCAGATTTACTCGTTTCATATTTAAAGAAAGAAGGTGTTGATACCGTTTTTGGATATCCTGGCGGTGCAATTATGCCAGTTTACGATGCTCTTTATGATGCAGGGCTAAAGCATGTGCTCTGTCGTCATGAACAAGGCGCGGCCTTTTCAGCGGTTGGTTACGCGCGTGCTAGTGGCAAAGTGGGTGTCTGTATTGCAACTTCGGGTCCTGGTGCTACCAACCTAATCACTGGGTTAGCCGACGCTTACATGGACTCGGTGCCAATTGTTGCCATTACTGGTCAAGTACCTAGTGCCGTTATCGGCACCGACGCGTTCCAAGAAATCGATGTCTTGGGCTTATCACTAGCCTGTACCAAGCATAGTTTTATGGTGACTGACAAAGATGATTTAGCCAACGTCCTAAAACAAGCATTTACCATTGCTAAATCGGGGCGCCCTGGTCCTGTGTTAGTCGATATCCCTAAGGATATCCAATTAGCCGAAGTTGAAGCAATGATTGAGATATCAACAATCGATAAGATAGAAGCTGCGCCACTAGCTGATTTAAAGGCCGCGACCGAGTTATTACTGCAAGCAAAGCAACCAATTTTGTACGTTGGTGGTGGGGTTGGTATGGCGAAAGCCGTTGGCGAATTACAAAAATTTATCGAAGTAACTGGCATTCCATCAGTGACTACCCTCAAAGGGATTGGCGCAGTGCCAACGACTTCACCTTACGCCTTGGGAATGCTTGGCATGCACGGTAACCGTGCCGCTAATCTATCGGTTCATGATTGTGATTTATTAGTGGTGGTTGGTGCCCGCTTCGATGACCGTGTAACAGGTCATTTAGAAACCTTTGCTCAAAAGGCCAAGGTGTTGCACTTAGACATCGATCCTGCTGAAATTAGCAAGTTGCGTCAATCTGACATCTCGATATGTGCTGATCTAATCAAGGTATTACCCAAACTATCAATTCAGCTAGATATTAAAGAATGGCAACGCCAGTGTTGGGATTTGAAACAAGAATTTGGTACCAGTTATAACGCACCTTTTACCACCATTTATGCGCCGCAGCTATTACGTCAGTTGTCTGACAAGCTACCAAATAACGCAGTGGTTACTTGTGATGTTGGTCAGCACCAAATGTGGGTTGCTCAACACATGCGCTTTACCCGTCCTGAAAATCATTTATCGAGTTCTGGTTTGGGTACTATGGGTTTTGGTTTACCAGCCGCAATCGGCGCACGCCATGCCAGACCCAATGATCCCGTGGTAGTAGTATCGGGTGATGGCTCATTTATGATGAATGTTCAGGAGCTTGGCACCATTAAACGCGAGCAGCTTAACGTAAAAATTGTCTTAATTGATAACCAACGTTTGGGCATGGTGCGTCAATGGCAGCAGCTGTTTTTTGAAGAGCGTTATTCTGAAACAATATTAACTGACAATCCAGATTTTGTGATGCTAGCCAAAGCCTTTGATATTGAGGCGCGCACTATCACCCAGCAAAGTGAAGTACTGGGTGCGCTCGATGAAATGCTCCACAGCGATGGTGCCTATTTATTGCACGTTCGGATTAACGAAGCTGACAACGTTTGGCCACTGGTACCACCGGGCGCATCGAATGCCGACATGATGGAGAGCGTATAATATGAAAACTGTATCAATGCCTTTACAGACAAACACCCTAAAACTTACCTTAAATTCAAGTCCAGAAGTGCTTGAACGGGTGTTGCGAGTAGCGCGCCACCGTGGCTTTAAGGTAGAGTTAATGAGCTGGCACAGCGAGCAATCAACCTTAGAAATAACGGTTAGCAGCGAGCGTAATATTCGCTTGCTAAGCAAGCAGCTAGAGAAATTAATCGATGTGACTCAGGTAATAGACCTGACCGAAGTTAACCAAGAAAAACGCGCCTAGCATTCAACGAAAATGCAGGCCTATAAATAATTAAGGAATAAAGATATGTCGAACGCGAACACTCCAGAACTGATATGGTTTAACGGTAAATTCATGCCTTGGAAAAATGCTACCGTCCACGTCATGAGTCACGCGCTTCATTATGGCTCTTCAGTTTTTGAAGGGATTAGAGCTTACAAAACGCCAAAAGGCACCATTATTTTCCGGTTAGAAGAACACATTGAGCGCTTATTCAATTCGGCAAAAATTTACCAAATGACCATTCCTTACACCAAAGAAGAAGTGATTCAAGCGTGTAAAGATGCGATTAAAAACAATGGTCTAGAAGATGCCTACTTACGTCCGCTAGCATTTTACGGTGATATCGGTATGGGTCTTCGTCCACCACTAGGTGCAGAAGCTGACCTAATGATCGCTGCATTCTTCTGGGGTGCATACTTAGGCGATGAAGCCCGTGAAAATGGCGTTGATGTCGGTGTTTCTTCATGGAACCGTTTAGCCCCGAATACCATGCCAACCGCAGCGAAAGCTGGTGGTAACTACTTGTCTTCACAGTTAATTTCAATGGAAGCTCGTCGTCACGGCTACACCGAAGGTATCGCACTAGACATTAACAACTATGTCAGCGAAGGCGCAGGTCAAAACTTATTCTTAGTGCGTAAAGGTGTTCTTTACACGCCACCAGCTAGCGCATCAATCTTATCTGGCTTAACCCGTGACACAGTAATGATCCTGGCCAAAGAAATGGGCTATGAGATCCGAGAAGAGCTAATTTCTCGTGAGTCGTTGTACCTCGCTGATGAATTCTTCATGTGTGGTACCGCCTCTGAAATAGCAGTACGCTCGGTTGATGGTATTACTGTCGGTACAGGTAAAATGGGTGATGTTACCCGCAAAATCCAAAACGCTTTCTTTGGCCTATTTGATGGCACCACCGAAGATACTCACGGTTGGTTAGAAAGCATTGATTAATTTTTCAATTTAGATAGAGATCCCCATGGCAAAACTACGTTCAGCAACATCTACTCAAGGCCGCAACATGGCTGGTGCTCGTGCCCTTTGGCGCGCAACAGGTATGACAGACGATGATTTTGGTAAACCAATCATTGCTGTTGTTAACTCTTTTACCCAATTTGTACCTGGTCATGTTCATTTAAAAGACATGGGACAACTGGTCGCGCGCTCAATTGAAGCCGCTGGCGGTGTCGCAAAAGAGTTTAATACTATTGCGGTAGATGACGGTATTGCGATGGGCCACTCTGGCATGTTGTATAGCTTACCATCGCGTGAGCTGATTGCCGATTCGGTTGAATACATGGTAAATGCTCACTGCGCCGATGCCATGGTGTGTATCTCGAACTGTGACAAAATTACCCCAGGAATGATGATGGCAGCAATGCGCCTTAACATCCCAGTAATTTTTGTCTCCGGTGGCCCAATGGAAGCGGGTAAAACCAAGCTTTCAGACCAAATTATTAAGTTAGATCTGGTCGATGCCATGATTATGGGTGCCGACAAAAATATCAGTGATGAGCAAAGCGACCAAGTTGAACGCTCTGCTTGTCCTACTTGTGGTTCATGTTCAGGCATGTTTACCGCAAACTCAATGAACTGCCTAGCCGAGGCCTTAGGTTTAGCCCAGCCAGGTAATGGTTCAATGTTAGCAACTCACAGCGATCGTGAAGCCTTATTTATCAATTCTGGTAAAGAGATCATGAAGCTTTGTAAGGCGTTTTATCAGCAAGACGATCAACTCGCCCTGCCGCGTAATATTGCTACCAAACAAGCCTTTGAAAATGCGATGACCCTAGATATCGCGATGGGCGGCTCGACCAATACGGTGTTACATTTAATTGCGATAGCCCAAGAAGGCAAAGTTGATTTCACCATGAGTGATATCGACCGACTATCACGCCTCGTGCCGCAATTGTGTAAAGTCGCGCCATCAACGCCTAAATATCATATGGAAGATGTTCACCGCGCCGGTGGCATAGTCGCCATTTTAGGTGAGCTAGCGCGCGCCGGATTAATGCACACCGAAATCCGTAGCATGATCGGTTTATCCTTGGCTGACATCATTGCCAAATACGATATTACCGTGACCGAAGATCAAAGCGTTAAAGATTTTTACCGTGCAGGTCCAGCGGGCATCCGTACCGTCAAAGCATTTAGCCAGTCATGTCGCTGGGACACTCTAGATGATGACCGCGCTAACGGTTGTATTCGCAGCATCGAACATGCCTTTAGCTTAGAAGGTGGCCTTGCTGTACTTTCGGGCAACCTTGCAACCAAAGGCTGTATCGTCAAAACCGCTGGGGTTGATGATGATAACTTAACCTTCTCTGGTCCGGCACGAATTTTCGAAAGCCAAGACAGTGCCGTTAAGGGAATTTTAGCGGGTGAGGTTGGTGCTGGCGATGTCGTGGTTATACGTTATGAAGGTCCTAAAGGCGGCCCAGGAATGCAAGAAATGCTGTACCCGAGCACTTACCTTAAATCGATGGGACTGGGTAAAGCTTGTGCCTTAATCACCGACGGTCGTTTCTCTGGCGGTACTTCAGGGCTATCAATTGGCCATGTTTCACCAGAAGCGGCATCAGGTGGCGATATTGGCTTAGTTGAAGAAAATGACATTATTGATATCGATATTCCAAACCGTGGTATTGCCATTCGCATTAGCCCACTTGAGCTAGCGAGTCGACGCAGTGCGATGGACGCTAAAGGCAAACAAGCGTGGAAACCGATTGATCGTCAACGCAAGGTTTCAATTGCGTTGCAAGCCTATGCGATGATGGCCACGAGTGCAGATATGGGCGCGATCCGCGATCCTGCCTTATTTGAACAGGAAGATTAATAATGTCAGAGTCACCACTTAGCGGTCTCGATTATTTAAAGAAAATTTTACAGGCGCAGGTTTATGATGTTGCTTGCGTAACGCCGCTTGACTCACTAAAAAAATTATCAAGCCGTTTAGGTAATAACGTTTTACTAAAGCGCGAAGATAAGCAGCCAGTATATAGTTTTAAACTACGCGGTGCCTATAACAAACTTGCTCAGCTTAATGCTGAGCAACTAGCTTGTGGCGTTGTCGCAGCATCGGCAGGCAATCACGCTCAAGGCGTTGCCCTGTCTGCCAAAACGCGTGGCACCAATGCGACCATTGTGATGCCCCGCACCACGCCCGACATTAAAGTCGATGCTGTTAAAGGGTTTGGCGGCAAAGTCGTGCTCCATGGCGACAATTTCGATCAAGCCAATCAACACGCAAAAATGCTGGCTCAGACCCAAGGGATGATCTTAATCCCACCGTTCGATGATTGCGATGTTATTGCTGGTCAAGGTACCGTCGCGATGGAACTGTTGCAACAGCATCGCCAAATCAATGCGGTATTTGTACCCGTTGGTGGCGGTGGTTTAATCGCTGGCATTGCGGTGTATTTAAAAATGCTCCGCCCCGATATTAAAATCATTGGGGTTGAGTCCCAAGACTCAGCCTGCCTCACCGCTGCTTTAGCCGCTGGTAAACCGGTTGATTTAGATCGGGTTGGCTTATTTGCCGATGGTGTGGCGGTTAAGCGCATTGGTGATGAAACTTTTAGATTAGCTAATCAATACGTTGATGCGATGATTAGTGTATCCAGTGATGAAATATGCGCTGCGGTCAAAGATATTTTTGAAGACACCCGCGCCATTGCAGAACCGTCAGGCGCCCTAGCGTTGGCTGGACTTAAAAAATATCAGCAACAACATCAATTAAGCGATCAGCACTTAGTGGCGATTCTTTCTGGTGCCAATGTTAATTTTCACGGTCTGCGCTATGTCTCAGAACGCTGTGAATTAGGTGAGAAAAAAGAAGGGATCATGGCAGTGACCATTCCCGAGCAAAAAGGCAGCTTTCGCAAATTTTGCAGTATCTTGGGCGGCCGTGCCATTACCGAGTTTAACTATCGTTATGCCAGTAGTGACAGTGCCAATATTTTTGTTGGACTGAAATTAGCCAATGGTGAAACTGAATTAAACTCAATGATTGAAGAACTTGGCCAGCAAGGCTATGCTGCGCAAGATCTCTCTCACAATGAATTAGCAAAACTCCATGTTCGTTACATGGTTGGTGGCAGACCCTGCGAGCCAATCACCGAACGGATCTTTAGTTTTGAATTTCCAGAATGCCCAGGGGCATTAATGAACTTTTTAACCACCATGGGTGAGAATTGGAATATTAGTTTATTTCATTATCGCAACCATGGTGCTGCCTTTGGCCGCGTCTTGGCAGGTTTCGAGTTACCTGACGAGCAATTAGCTGACTTTACCAGTCACCTAGAGGCTTTAGGCTATCAATATAAAGATGAAACAAAAAACCCTGCTTATAGCGTATTTTTAACTTCTTAAAGGAACAACAATGACCATTACTTCATTTCATCCAACACCCCGTACCTTAATGGGGCCTGGCCCAAGCGATGTTTCACCACGCGTGTTATCAGCATTGGGTCGTCCAACAATCGGCCACTTAGATCCTGAGTTTATTGGCATGATGGATGAAGTCAAAGAGTTATTAAAATACGCATTTCAAACCACCAACGAATTTACCATTGCGGTTTCAGCGCCTGGCTCTGCTGGGATGGAAACCTGTTTTGTTAATCTGGTTGAGCCTGGCGAAAAAGTCATTGTCTGTGTTAATGGCGTATTTGGCAGTCGGATGGTTGAAAATGTCGAACGTCTTGGCGGCATAGCAGTAGTGGTCGAAGATCAATGGGGACACCCTGTTGATTGCGATAAAGTCACCGCCGCCTTTAAAGCTAATCCTGATGCTAAATTTTTAGCCTTTGTTCACGCTGAAACATCAACGGGCGCGTTATCAGATGCCAAAACCTTATGCCAAATTGCCCGCGATAATGACGCATTATCAATCGTCGATGCCGTAACCTCACTTGGTGGGGTTGAACTACGAGTTGATGACTGGGGAATTGATGCGATATATTCAGGCAGTCAAAAATGTCTATCTTGCGTCCCTGGTATTTCACCAGTGAGCTTTGGCCCCCGCGCAGTTGCTAAGCTAGAACAACGTGACAGCAAAGTGCAAAGCTGGTTCCTCGACCAAACATTGGTGATGGGATATTGGAGTGGCAAAGGTAAACGTAGCTATCACCATACCGCGCCCGTTAATTCACTCTACGCCTTGCATGAATCATTATTAATGTTGCAACAAGAAGGGCTCGAAAACGCTTGGGCCCGTCATGCCAAGCAACATCAGGCATTAAAAGCGGGATTAACCGAATTAGGCATTGAATTCATTGTCGATGAAGCTTATCGTTTGCCGCAACTTAACACCGTCAAGATCCCAGCTGGGGTTGATGACGCCGCAGTACGCGCCACTTTACTCAACGAATTTAACCTCGAAATTGGTGCTGGACTTGGTGTACTAGCAGGCAAAGCATGGCGGATTGGCTTAATGGGCTATGCCGCTCGCAGCGAAAATGTTGCATTGTGCCTTGCGGCGCTGAAATCAGCGTTGAAATAAATTAACACTCCTTACAATACCAGCATTGATGGCGCAGTAGGATAAGGCGGAACAAGCTTCTTTAGCATGGATGCTAAAGCATAGCCTAGAGCCGATGCAAAACCTTGTGTCTTTGACACAAGGAAGTTCGCGGAGCAGTGAAGTATTTACGGCGACTTGTGGAAAGATTCCTTGTCCTATCACGTAATTTTATAAAACAATAAACAGAAATATTAAAATGACCAAAGTATTAATAAACGGTGCCCGCGGGCGCATGGGCCAAGAGGCCGTAAAAGCAATCAACAATGATAGTGAACTTACCTTAGTCGGTGAAATTGATTATCAAGATGATTTAGCTGCAAAAATTAATCAATTTAAGCCTGATGTTGTGGTCGATTTTACCGCCGCTTCAGCTGGTTTTGCCAACACCAAAATTATTTTAAATGCTGGTGCTCGCCCAGTCATTGGCACCAGTGGTTTTGTTGAAGATCAGGTTGCTCAGCTCCAACAGCTAGCTGCTGAAAAAAACTTAGGTGGCTTAATCGCGCCGAATTTTTCAGTCGGTGCGGTGCTAATGATGAAGTTCGCCGCCGAAGCTGCAAAGTATCTGCCTGATGTTGAAATCATTGAAGCTCATAGTCCGCAAAAAGAAGAAAGTCCGTCGGGTACTGGCATTCGCACTGCCGAAATGATCAATGCGGCTCGCACTAAAGCTGCCATTAAGACCAGCGACAAAGAATTAGTTGAAGGCGCACGTGGTGCCGATATTGGTGGGGTGAAATTGCACTCAATTCGCTTGCCTGGTGTAATAGCTCAGCAAACAGTGTTCTTTGGCGGTTTAAGTGAAACCTTAAAAATTGAACACAATTCGCAACACCGTGAATCGTTTATGCCTGGTGTGGTACTGGCTTGTAAGCAAGTGGTTAAGCGCAATGAACTGGTTTATGGTCTTGAACATTTAATGGATTAATTGGGGTGTGACAACCTGTATTCTTAAGGCACTATCATTAATTAAGGCACTATCTGCGACAGCTCAGATAGTGCCTTTTTGTTTTGCTTTTACTTTCCCAGTGCCCAATATAACCCTTGGATAGCGGTGGTTGGAAAAGCCGTTTGGTGATTGGCGTCAGGGATTACGATCATTTTGGTGGTTAGTTTTGGCTGTTGCCAATTAACCATTTTTTGATAAAACAATTTGGCATCATCAACCATTTCATAATGGCTGTCATATGCTTTAGATTCACGCTGGCCAATGCCAATAAATACCTTTGCCTCAATCACTGGCTGCTTTCTAGCAGCCATCGCTTCTAACCTAAATATATATTTATCGTCATACCAATATGACGGGCTACCCAAGATGTAATTTTTAAATAATTGCGGCTTGGTCAATAAAATATAACTGCCTAATAACCCGCCTAATGAATTACCGACAAAGGTGCGATTGCTAGGATCGACCCGATAATTTTGCGCCATATATTTAAACACCACATTTTCGAGCAAAGACATGTACTCTGACGCGCCACCGGTTTTTTTCCGACATGATTTAACCTTGGTCGGTGTGTAGTCATAGACTCGCGAGTTATCTCGTTTAGAGCCTTTTTGGTAGGAAATTCCGACAATAATCGCCTGTTGCATTTTATTAACATTCATCGGGTACCGAGTCGCACCCGAGACTATTTGAAAGGCATACCAAGCGTCGGTTAGATAAATGACGGGATAGTTTTTATGGTTGTTTTTACGATAGGATTTGGGTAATTTGATAAATAATGGGTAAGAACGTCCAGTGCTATAATCGGTCACCTCAACCACGGTAGTTCGAGGTATTTCAAACGCCTTAACCTTGTTATCATTGGCGATAACAACATTAGTCAGCCCGACCGTAAGCAAGCCAATAAAAATAATAAATTTCAAGAAATATCCTAAAGATCCGTTGGTTAAGACTTAAGCTTAATCTCTTCGCACAATAATACTGTTTTTGCTTCTGAGCGTTCTATTATTTTGACAATCGCCGATTGGATAATTTCATCAGTGCGTGCATCAGATTTACTCGCAAATCGCTCTTCCATGGCCGCCTGTCCCTCTTCGGCAATAAAACTAATCACCACTTCGTCTGCACTATCTTGTGAGCTACCAAAATACGCAATCGATATTTGTGGGTAGCCTTTAAAGCCAATTTTCACTTTTTTGGCAATTCGTTTTTTTGCTTTATCTAAGTTCATTGTCATACCCCAATAATTTTAAAATACTGTAACAGCTTACTGAAATTACACCAGTTATAACTTCAATATCACAGTGGTGACAAGCAATGATAGTAACCTAATCACCCCAAGGGTATAATCAGCCATTGCCTAACACGGCTGATTAACAAACCATATTTTAGGAACACCATGAAAAAAACATTTGCGCTAAGCCATCCAAAGATTAATATTGCCCGATTAGTTGAATCGATTAAACACGACGTTAAAAAATATATCAAACGCGAGCGCAAGAAGAAGCTGCCTAAAGATATCGATTTTTGGGATTTCGATTGTAAATATGGCCACACTGAAGCCTTAGCCGAAACTATCCACATGGCGACAATCAACAAATGTATTGATGAAGCCGAACGTTTGGAACTCGAATCATTTTACTTAGAAATCATGGTTAAGCCTGGCTACAAACCTACCAAGACTGAAACTATCACTGTAACTATAACTGAAGATGAAGTTGAAGTTGATACTGATACTGAAGATTAGTTAATAAGGTAAAGCGATGAAGCACCGAATTATATTCACCCTAATTATGTCATTTTTACTCTCCATTTTAATGACACTTTGGGTAACCTATCTTAATTTAGGTCTCGGTGCTAATTTTGTAAACTCATGGCTCCACGCCTTTGTGTTAGCTTGGCCTGCTGCGGCAATCATTTCTTTTGTTGCCTCACCATTGGCGCTAAGATTAACCAATCTGCTTCTTAAATAAATCCAAGTTAAATACACCTAAGTTAAATATTGAGTCTTGGCCTGACGGGTTGCTATCACACCTGCTAGGTTTAGCTGCTCTTTAATTGTGGTCGGCTCAATCGTGACCCCTTCATGATTGAGTAACCACAGTTTCCGTTCAATGCCACCAGCGTAGCCAGTTAATGAGCCATTGCTGCCGATAACTCGGTGACACGGCACGATAATGCTAATCGGATTACGGCCATTGGCACCACCGACCGCTTGCGAGCCCTTTGGTCGATTGACCATCTTGGCAATGTCTTTATAGCTTGCGACTTCGCCAAATGGGATCTGCGACAAACACTGCCACACCGATTTTTGAAACTCGGTTCCTTGGGGATCAAGTGCTAGCTCAAACTTGGTGCGCTGCCCTGCAAAATACTCACTCAACTGTAACTTACAATTATCGGTAATGTCGCTCGCATTGCTCGCCCCCTGAGTGGCACCGCAAAAAATCACTTGGCTCAGTCCCAGCTCGGAGGCTTTAAACTCAATCAGCCCCAATGGACTCTCGAAATAATCACAATACATTAGAGTTGGCTCCACAATTGGAAAGTTAAATAACTGCGCCATGGCGCGGCTTGCGCAGGCTCAAAACTCGATGATGACTTACCCAAGGCTTTTTTAACCCCTAAGTCACCGCCCAAAAATATATCGGGCTCACTTAAACCACGCAACTGAGCATAATCGACGGTCCAAGGCCCAATACCTTTGAGCTTTAGCCATTGCTCGGGGGAATTAGGATTATCACTGCTGCAATAATGTTGCGCCAGATTACGCAGGGTTTGTTTGCGCGAGCCCGGGATTTTTAAGAAAGCCAGTTCGCAATTGGCAATCGACGCAGGTATCGGAAACAACAGTTTATCGCCATGGCTCTGCCCTAATTGTGCCACCAGCTGTGTGACCAAATTACGCGCTGCCGCCACTGAGATTTGTTGGCCTAACACGGCGCGGATCCCCGCTTCGAACATATCCCAAATACCAGGTAATCTTACCCCAGATTTAAAGGCGAAATCGCCAGGTAAACACTGCTGTAAATCTTGCTCAACCGCTTGCATATCGACATCGAGATCTAAGATCCTCCGAATATTATTAACAATAGCTTTAACCTGCTTAATATCCTCAAGCTCAATCACCACCTCGAACAAGTTTTTATCACCATGGTGATGCGCGGTAAATTGACCACTGCAACCGTGCCAATTAAAGGTTCTGCCATAACTGTCGTTATCGCACCATTCAAGGTTTACCACTGCGCGCGAGGCTAAGGTTGCTTGCATTAATGCCCAGTCAAAAGGTGGACAATAATACAGTTTCAACCTTAATTGATTAGGCTGAACCGCCTTTGATTTTCTGACCTGCGACGGGGTTAGTTTTAACTGTGTTACAAAACAATCATTAAAGCGCCTAACACTGTCAAAACCACTGGCTAAGGCAACTTCGGTGATCGGCAAACTCGTTTGATGCAACAATTGCTTGGCAAATAAACATTGTTGATACAACGCATAGCTTTTAGGCGAAACACCAAGGTGCTTGGTAAATAACTGGCGTAAATAGCGATCGCTAATGCCTAAACGCACCGCCAACTCAACCAAAGAACTATCTTGCAACGCTCCCTCGTCGATTAACCTAATGGCGCGATCTAGGGTCGCATTAACGCCCTTCCATGCTGGTGAATTAGGCGCGCTATCAGGACGACAACGCAAGCACGGACGATAACCGGCATTAGCGCACTCAATCGCACTGGCGTAATAAACCACGTTCTGCTCTTTAGGTGGATAGACAGGACAAATGGTGCGACAGAATATTCCCGTGGTTTTAACCGCGGTAAAAAACTTGCCATCGAAGCGTGGGTCGCGTGATAGCCTGGCTTTTTGACAGATGATAGGATCAAGCATATAAAATTCTAGGTTAATTAGTTGGCTTAATTATAGCCTGTTGTTTTGGGCAGACTAGCCATAATCGGCACTAACCCTATAAATAAAGTTGCTGGCCTGAGTTATTCCTTGTCAGGTTTAATACCGTATTTTTTGGCCTTGATTTTCCACAAGCGCTTGGCGAGTTTTTGCATATCAATATTTTTATCGCCTTCGTCAACGATTTCCTGACCGATTAATGTTTCCAAGATATCTTCCAACGTTAAGAGCCCGCGCACCGTACCGTATTCATTAACGATCAATGCGATATGACTCTTATCATCAAGCATTTCTTGCATCGCATGTAATAGTGACATGGCATCTAATAGCGTGAGGATCTCTCTGACATAATTACTTAAAGGGATGTCTTTATTACCACGCGCCTGTGCTAACAAGAGATCCGTCCGCAACACAAAACCAACAATGTTGTCTGGTTCTTGGTCATATACCAGGATCCTGCTAAAACGAACTTTTTGATGTTTATGAAAAAACTCTTCAACTCGCAATGCTTGTGAATCACTAAATATCACGGTGCTTGGCGTCATCGCGTCCTTAATTTTTATCTGTTTTAATAGCAGCAGGTTTTGTAATATTACCGCTTCTTCGGGGCCGATATGTCCCTCTTCGACACTCAGTTGCGCCATCACCGAAATTTCATCGCGACTAAATCCTAAATTCTCATGCTTACTGACCATGTTACGAGTAATGAACTGGGACATTTTGACAAATGGATATAACAGCCAAACCAAAAATCTTAAACAATATGCCGTAGTGGGAGCCAGTACCTTCCAATGCGATGCCCCGAGTGTTTTAGGAATTATTTCTGAGAAAATAAGAATTAATAAAGTCAGAACCCCCGAGACAATTCCTAACGACACATTGCTAAACACGACACTAGCCTGCGCCCCAACCCCCGCGGCACCAACCGTGTGCGCCACAGTATTTAGGGTCAAAATAGCCGCCAAAGGCTTATTAATATCCTCTTTTAATTGACGCAGAATTTTACCCGTTTTGGCTTGTTGCTTTTCAAGCAGCGCAATATGAACCCAAGAAACACTCAGCAAAACAGCTTCGGCAATCGAGCACAAAAACGAAAAAAATAATGCAATAAATAAATACAGCCCTAACAGAAACATAAGCTCCTTAATTGAAGGGTTAACAATGGACAGGTCTAACCAATAATCTCAAGATTAATGTTAGCATTGTTAGTTAAGCTACTAGTTAGACAACTTATTATCAATTATTCATTAACAATATTGTTATTGAACAACTATCAGCTGATAGATGCTTTCATTAAGCTCGATAAATCAGCATAATAAGCGCTCTTTTTGGGAAATCCAAGTTTAATGATATACCCAAATTCTTTATTTATAACACTTTGAGAACCATTAATGTTTGATGATATTCGCCCTTATCGTGATGATGAGGTTGTTCCGGTTATTAAGAACCTGATTAATGAACGTGCACTGCAAATTTCCATTGCCAGTTATGCCACCCCAAGATTTTATCGTTTATTTCCTTGGTTAAGCCTTAAATTAGTCAAAGCATCGTTAAATTGGCGACTCAAAAAATTTACCACGGTTAGAGCCATTCAAGTGGAAGTTGCTAAGTACCTTCATCGATTGATCAAAAAAAGCACCGATGGCTTTACCTTTAATGGCTTAGATAAACTCGACTTAACCAAGCCGACCTTATTTATTAGTAATCATCGTGATATTGCCCTCGATCCTGCTCTGATTAATTTAGCGTTGCACAAAGTTAATGTCGATACCGTTGAAATTGCCATCGGCGATAACTTATTAAGCCAGCCTTGGTTGTCGGACTTAATGCGCCTGAACAAAAGTTTTATCGTTAAGCGTAACGAGAAAAGCAAACGGGCAATGCTCAGTGCCTCAAAAGATTTATCGCGCTATATTCACCATACTCTTACTGAAAATGTTCACAATGTGTGGATTGCCCAACGTGCAGGACGTGCCAAAGACGGAGTTGATCGCACTAATTCGGCGTTAATCTCAATGTTGTTATTTAATAAAGATAAGCAGCAAACAATGAGCGAATATTTAGCCCAGTTAAATATTGTGCCGGTGTCGATTTCATACCAGTATGATCCGTGCGATCGCGATAAAGCCAAAGAGCTTGCCACTATTGCTCAGCATGGCAGCTACCAAAAAGCCAAAGACGAAGATATCAACAGCATCACTAAAGGTATTAACGGTCATAAGGGGCAAGTTCATATTGAGTTTGGCAGCCCGATCACTGGCGATTATGAAAATAGTAAAGCGATTGCCGCTGAAATTGACCGCCAAATTATTTCAAACTATAAATTACATAACACCAATATTCTTGCTAGTGAATTATTGAATCAAAGTAGCCAATCACCTACTGAGCACCCGTTAAGTAAAAGACTAGAGAATTTAAGCAGTGAAGAACAAAACTGGTTATTAAAAATGTACGCTAACCCTGTTTATTCAAAGCAAACACTCGACACAGCACTCAAACAATAGCGGTTTAGTTCCCACGGCCATGGATGGCCAACTAACACCATTGATAATCATTCGTATTAGCTGTTATACTCACTGCCCACCTGATATTCATGAGTAAACAATGATGTTACTAAGCCGATTTTTCACGTTATTTCTTTTCAGTATTATTTCACTTCAATTATTCGCGGTTGAACGACTGTATTATGTCGCCGCGGATGAAGTCGAATGGGACTATGCCCCGCAACATCGCAATTTAATGATGAATATGCCACTTAGTGATGAGCAGCAGCTTTTTGTCAAAACGAGCGCCAATACTATCGGCAGTAAGTATAAAAAAGCCATTTATCGTCAATATACTGATGCGACGTTCACCCAGTTAACAACCCGCTCTGCTAGTGAGCAACACTTAGGTTTGTTGGGACCATTATTTCGCGCAGAAGTTGGTGACAGCATAAAAGTGGTGTTTCGAAACAACGGCACTCGTCCTTATACTATTCATCCACATGGGGTTTTTTATACTAAAGCCAATGAAGGTGCACCAACCAATGACGGCACTACGGGGAAAAACAAACTCGACGACCGCGTGATGCCTGGCCAAACCTATACCTACCACTGGCAAGTACCTGAAACAGCAGGCCCAGGACCCGCGGATACTAGCTCGGTAGTTTGGGTTTATCACTCTCACGTCCAAAGCATTCAAGACTCGAACAGTGGCTTAATTGGCGCGATTGTTATTACCGCTAAAGGCATGGCAAAAGCCGACGGTAGTCCGAAAGATGTCGATCGCGAGTTTATTAATCTTTATACCGTGATGAATGAAAACGAAAGCTGGTTCTTACAACAGAACATTGAAAATTACATCGGTAAAGATGTTGACCCAGACGATGAAGATTTCGTTGAAGGCAATTTGATGCATATGATCAACGGCTATCTATTTGCTAACTTACCTGGTTTAACCATGGTTGAAGGTGAAAAAGTTCGCTGGCATTTAATCGCATTGGGCACTGAGGTTGATTTGCATACCCCGCATTGGCACGGCCATACGGGACTGATTAACGGTCGCCGCACCGACGTCGTTGAATTGCTTCCTGCGTCAATGAAAACCTTGAACATGACCGTGAATAACCCAGGGACCTGGATGTATCATTGCCATGTTAACGATCATATTGCTGCTGGCATGACCGCACTTTATCAAGTTAAGAAAGCAACGCAATAACTCAAAATTAAGACTTTAATCATTTTTACTGGGATCCCACTTGCTTTAACTGGCCGTGTTATCTCTCTTTGGTTACGAGGCATGCCGTTATCAATATCTGCGGGCGTTGGCTTTATCGCGCTTTCGGGTGTTGCGGTACTAAATGGGTTAGTGCGACATCATCGATTACAATAAGGCGAAAAGCCATTAGAACAATAGTTGCCAGGAGATAGCGTCATTATGCCAAATGGCATAATGACAATTTAATACTTTGATGATTGGAGAAAATAGTGCGTAAATCCTTAGTGATATTATTCATTTTATTG
Organism: Gammaproteobacteria bacterium; assembly: GCA_013214885.1. Taxonomy (GTDB): domain Bacteria; phylum Pseudomonadota; class Gammaproteobacteria; order Enterobacterales; family Psychrobiaceae; genus Psychrobium. The sequence goes on along the minus strand of JABSRS010000029.1, from coordinate 273 downwards.
AGTACTAGTACCTTTATTAGTGCTAAAGAGATAACTTTTGGTGAGACTGTTGATGCCAAAAATACCATGAAGATATCAACACTGTTAGCGTCTCCCAACGATTATTTGGACAAAAAAATCACCGTGGCAGGTACCATTATTGGTGTTTGTCAAAAGCGTGGCTGTTGGATGAGCTTGGCATCGGATGCAAAGTTTGAAAAGCTGCGCTTAAAAGTAAGAGATGGCGACATGGTGTTTCCAATGACCGCCAAAGGACGCAAAGCACTCGCGACT
>JABSRS010000288.1 GCA_013214885.1 Gammaproteobacteria bacterium | reverse complement strand
ATAAACAGCCTGCTTTTTCAAAGATTGTCCACACGATGTATCGCTGTTTCCGCGAAGATAAGACCAAGCATTTATTTAGTCTGATTAAACTTCTTGATTGTGACAAAGCACTAATTTTTACCCGCACCAAGCAAGACGTCAATCGCTTAACAGAATTTCTAACCAACGAAGGACATTCGTGTCAGGGAATTCATAACGAAGTTTCGCAGCGTAACCGTGAAGAATATTTAAGTGGTTTCAAAAATAACGAATTCAAATTTTTAGTGGCTACTGATATCGTATCTCGTGGCATAGATATTCCTGATTTGTATTATGTTATTAATTACGATTTACCAGTGAACAGTAATGATTACATTCACCGAGTAGGTCGTACCGCACGAACCGCAGTGGTAAAACTTAAAACTAAAAAAGTAATGGCGGCTAACGAAACGAAGCAGAATTTGTCAAAAGATGTTGCACAATCAAAGGGCTATCAAGCACCTGAGACTATGGTTAAAGACATTCGTGGTCACATTTTCTCACTAGTTTGTCCAGAGCAAGAAGCACTTGTGCCACGTATTATCAAAGCGATCGGCAAGGAAATTAAGTTAGAAAGAGCTCCTTGGTAAATCCATCTTAATCTTAAGCCCAAAGCTGTTGCAGTTTTGGGCTTATTTTTTTGCTTAGCTTTGTCAAAGTTTAGATTTAGTTTTTCCCTAACAAAAAGTTAACTAGCCATTGAGTAAACGATTACAGACCATTGAGAACATGATTGTGCCTGGTTACTATGACCAAATTTGGGACTGTTGTTGCGATCATGGCTTACTTGGCATTAACTTACTCAAAAAACAAGTCGCCCAGCAAATCCACTTCATTGATATTGTGCCAAGCATTATGGCAAAGCTTGAGCAGACGCTGCAAAAATTCTTCGATTTAAACCAGTTTAAATGGACCGTAAACTGCGATGATGTCGCTAATATCGTAATCTCATCAGATCTCAAACAAAAACACTTGATGATAATTGCAGGGGTAGGCGGTGATCAAACCATTGTAATGGTTAAAGCACTCAAAAAAAAATACCCTCAACATCAAATTGATTTCTTGTTATGCCCTGTGCGTCACCAATACAAGCTTAGAAGTGAATTGATCGACTTAGAGTACGGACTTATCGATGAGCAACTCATTGTTGAAAATAAGCGCTTTTACGAGCTTATTCACGTTAGCCAACAAGCAACATCTAAACTATCGTCAGTTGGCTCGGTGATATGGCAACAACCCAATGAGTTATCTGGTGCTTATCTTTCACAAACGATTAACCATTATCAGCGCTTGTCTCAGCACCATAGTGAACAAAATATAACAACCTTGACCGCGTATTTAAACGTACCAGCACAGTAGTGGTTAACACCAATTCCGATAATTACCTGATCACCCGTACTGGCTAAAATAAACGATTACATCGTTGCTCTCAATTGCAATAGCTGGCTATTACTCGGCAAGTTGCTCCTGCATTGCCCTAATGTCGACATCCATGTCGAAATCAATCGAGCGCCTTGTACTCATTGATTTTATCTACGCACGGCAAGGCCACATAATTAACGGAATTGGTTAACAGCCTGTCCTAACCAAATTTTTACGCGATCTAATGTATTTATTATTAGGGCGCGGGTGTAGTCTCTAGCCAAGCATCAAAATCGTCGTCCATGCTTGTTCCCCAGTCTTTTACAACTTTTTGATAACGGCCATAATCACCACGGCGAAGATGGATTAACATGTTTTCTACCTTGTTATGTTGTTGCTCCATCATGTAGCGTACGGCTAAGTAACCCCAGCGATAAATCCGATCGGTGTTCCAGTTGGCACTGTTGTTATAAAAGAGCTCACTCAGTTTATAGGTTTTGTTAGCCGCAAGCTTTAACGCACTTGGGTTATTGTTCATGTGCGCAACATACTCGCCAAGACCTTCTCCCCACCAAATTAGGTATGGTGGCTCTGGCGCGGGTTCAGGACAGTATTCAGGCCCAGCGTGATTATCATGCGGTGCTGAGCAATAGTCACCGTAAGTATTGAAGCGTCCATCTAGGTAATGAACAAACTCATGATTTAAATTCCATACTCTACCGTCGCGTAAATACGCAACGTATTCAGCACTATTATTGTGAATGTGCGGCAGACCTTCTAAATACATCCCACCATTATCTGATGGGACGTCAAAATGCGCGGTTACATATTTGACATAGTCTTCTCTGCTAGCATAAATGTTGGCGCGTAAGATGTTGTTGTCGTGTAATACTGGTTTTCCTTGGCGATTAAACAATTGATGAAATTGTGATTCAGTATCTTTCAGTAGCTGACAAGAATCAATAATGTCTTGTTGTTCCATCGACTGAAAACGCAATACTATGTTATCGGCGCAGTAATGGACATTGCTTAACACCTGATTTATTTCGGTTTCGTTACGAACCCATGCTGGTATGTAAACTTCACCATCTTTGACAATATTGCCGGTGGCTAGTTTTACCTTGCTGTAATCAGCAATGACTGGTGGCTGGGTGATAGTTTGACAGCCACTTATTAACCCGGTGGCTAAAATCCCCCGAGGAACTGCATGCTAAATTCGTCGAATATTATGCCTGATAGACTCGATAAAAGGGCTTGGTGTCATAATTCCGATTCAGTACCTGAACTGTTAATTTATACAGTATTGTTCAAGTTTGGTAATTTTCAACATTATTTTCGGAGTTTATTCACGCTATATCTATTAAATTAAAATTAGTCATATAAATTTCAGTAGGTTACAGACAATAGAAAAAGTAAAGTGTGCATGCACGGTTTTTATTGAATGTAATTCATCCTAAAAGCTGGTAATTGATTGTTTTTACTACTACTCTTGTGGGCAATTAATGAAAAGCGGTGTTTTGTAAGTAAGCGTGCTTAATATACAAATGTTATATGAATGGAGGTTGATATTGTCTTCTGTACCAAAAAATAAGGATGAATTGGAGTTAGCCATAAACTCAATCGTTCCCAAGCTAATGGCTGATTATCGTTCAATTCCAGAAAGCAACACTCGTAAAATTGGTGTAGAGGGAAACATCAAAGGTACAACCATTAGCGTTAGTGACACGGTTGCTTACTTGATTGGATGGGGCAAGCTTGTCCTAAAATGGCATCACTTAAAATCTCAAAACCAGCATGTTGATTTTCCTGAAACGGGTTATAAATGGAATCAATTGGGCTTACTTGCCGAATGTTTCCACAAAGAATATCATGATTGGAAATACGATGACCTGCTTGTTGAGCTAGAGTCTACGGTTAGCGATATACTTTTACTTATTTCAAATTTAAGTAACCATGAGTTGTATGGTGTTGCGTGGTATGAGCAATGGACTCTAGGGCGCATGATTCAGTTTAATACGTCATCACCTATGAAAAATATGCGTACAAAAGTTCGCCGCTTCAATCGAGAATTCACATAACAAGGCAAATCACGCGGATGGCTAAAGCTGTCGCATTTTTTGCTAAAACAAAAAGCGCAAAAAACTGCGCCAGCACGCCGCCGGTGTTTGCGGCGTTATATGCAAAAAGGATTTATGCGCATGAATATCAATGCAACATTTTTTGGTCAACTAATCTTTATCGCTCTCTTTATCTCTATCTCTATCGTTGGTGGCTTAAGTTATTACTTAGGTAAGCGTAAAACTTCTACACCTAAAATAGCTGCATTAATCGGTGTATTATTATGTATTGTCCCCCCGCTTAATATTGTTTACTTAATTGTTTTAATGTTAAAAAATGATGTTGTAGTAAAACAAACCGTTGAAACTTCGGTGTGATTTTTATATAACAAGAAAATCAACAAGGACAAAAAACAGTTGGTTTTTGCTCCTTCGTCGCTAATTTTAACCAACTACTTTTTGCCTGTTATTTAGGCGTTAGCACTCAAGGATAAGTCATGTTCCCAATTGAAATTTGGATTACTTATACATTAGCTTGTTTACTATTGGTGATTTCTCCTGGGCCAGATAACATATTGGCAATAGGCAGAGGTTTGAGTCAAGGTAAGTTCGCAGCTTGTGTATCTGGAGTTTCTTCTGGGACAGGGATACTATTCCATGTAATAACAGCGACGTTTGGGCTTACATTATTAATCCAAACATCGGAAATAGCTTTTATAGTTGTAAAACTAATCGGTGCCGGTTATCTCATTTGGTTAGGGATCAAAGTTCTAAGGACTCGTAGCCTTATTAATCTTGAACCAGCAGTAAAACAACCATTTAAAACTATATTTACAACAGGTTTTTTGTCTGCTGCTCTGAATCCAAAACCTGGAATGTTTGTGCTCGCATTTGTTCCCCAATTTGTTAACCCAGAATTGGGCTCTGTTACAGCCCAAATGATTATTTATGGTACATGGTTTGCATTTTTGACTGCCGTTGGATTTTCATTAATGGGTGTTTTTTCATCACGGCTTGCTGGATGGTTAAGAAAACGCCCAAAAGTTGTAAGTGGTTTAAATATTGGTGCTGGTTTAACTTTTATTACATCAGGGTTAGCAGTTGCGGTTCTAAAACAACGATAAATCAAAAGTGCTAACAAGAACCTCAACCAGACGGCTAAAGCTGTCACATTTTTTAGCAAAGAAACGCAAAAAACTGAGCCAGCACGCCGCAGGTTAGGTTAGCGTTAAATTTGCCGAGCAAGCTCGGGGAAGGCTTTAAACCCATTAAAATCAGCGTGATAAAACTCTATGCTGGATAAA
>JABSRS010000287.1:2355-4755 GCA_013214885.1 Gammaproteobacteria bacterium | reverse complement strand
GGTGGTGCGGTAAGTGTATTGCCAATAATAGTTCTCGTAATATTTATATTAATGCTGGCACAAGTAGTGCACTAACCAAACTAGCTAATACCACTACGGTAAAAAACGCTCTGACTCCTAGTGTGTTTAACGTCAGCAACACGACTGAGACACAAAGCCTAATTGAATGGATGCTCGCTAATAAAACCATTGCCGATCCACTGCATTCAACCCCGACAGAAATCAGCTATTCAAATAATAATCCAGTCATATTCTTTGGCGATAACCAAGGCTACCTGCATGCCATCGATTCAGCAACTGGTAGTGAATTGTACGCCTTTATGCCTCAGGAGCTATTGAGCAATCAACAACACGTCAAAGCTAATCTGGCGTCGGTTAATGGTAATCATATCTATGGTATGGATGGCGAAATAGTTCAATGGCAAAAATCAGATGGTACTAAATATATATACAGCGGCATGCGCCGCGGTGGCTCTAGCTATTACGCGTTAGATGTCACCACGCGCGACACGCCATCACTCAAATGGAAAATAGACCCTAGTTCCTCGGGTTTTTCAAGACTAGGTCAAACCTGGTCGAAGCCAGTTAAAACTAAAATAGTACTAAGTGGTACGACCCGTGACGTGCTTATTTTTGGCGGTGGCTACGATCCTGCACAAGATAATTCAAATACTAGAACAGCCGATAACAAAGGCGTAGGCGTCTATATTGTCGATGCTGATGACGGCGAACTTCTATGGTCAGCCACTGCTGCCAACAGCAGCAACCCAGCGATGAAATACAGTATTCCATCGGATGTTAAAGCGATCGACATTGATGGTGACGGTGCGGTCGACCAAATTTATGTTGGCGACATGGGGGGGCAGCTATGGCGTTTTGATGTCAATGTAGACAGCAACACTATCACTTATGCTGTCATTGCCGACATAGCTAGCGATGGTAGCGCAGCAAACAATCGACGTTTTTATCACGCACCTGATGTCTCGGTCATTAAAGGCCATGGTGGTCAGATGTTGGCTGTTGCCATTGGCTCAGGTTATCGAGCTCACCCAAATAACGGGGTGATTCAAGATAATTTTTATATGTTTAAACAACCACTCGAGATTGGCGACAACTATCCAAGCCCTATAGTTCAAAGCGAATTATTTGATGCCACCAGTAATACCATAGGAGGAACTAGTGATGCGGCAGTGAATGTTGCACAAAGAGAACTTGATGACGCTGATGGCTGGTATATCACCCTAAACAATGGCGGTGAAAAAGTATTGGCCTCGAGCCTCACGGTTGACCATGCGATTTGGTTTACCACTTTTCAACCTTCGTTAACCACAGCGGGCTGTGCCGACAGAAAAGGGACATCGAGACTGTACCGAGTTAGCGTCGCGGATGCTACGCCCGATTACTTAAACGTTGTGCCACAAGATCCTAACAAGACAAAGCTCGACTCTGCCAACAGTTGTAGTAATGCCAATATTACATGTCTTTCATCTGACCGCTCAATGATTTTACGCAACACCACCTTGCCCCCTCGCCCTGCTCTACTTAATATCGGCGGCAAAAGACTGATTGGGGTTGGCAGTGAGTATTACCCGGCCCTCAATAACAAGACCACCAACATGTACTGGTCAAACAGCCAATAAATTAAGGTAAAAACATGAAAAAATCTAACGGCTTCACGCTGATTGAATTAATGATTGTAGTGGCAATTTTGGGGATATTGACAACAATAGCTTACCCAAGTTACCGTGATTACATCCTAAAATCAGAACGTGCAGTCGCCCAAGTCTCCTTAGTGAGTTTAAGCCATTCGATGGAACGATTTTACAGTGAAAATAATACCTACACAGGGGCCTTAATTCCCAGCATTCATCCTGATGTGGCACCTAGCAATGGCAGTAGGGTCACTCATAACTTAGCAATAGATAGCATTGCCACTAACGGAGCATCTTATAGCCTTAGCGCGACTTCAGTAACCGACACAACAGATATTTTAACATTAACGAGTACAGGGATCAGAAGCTGGTAAGTAAAGTGGTCTAATAATCTTGGAGATAGTTATAGCGTAAAATAAGTAACTCTAGGAATATAAAATGACCGACATTAAGAAAATGAAAATACGCATAACAGTCACCAAAGAACATGCCGAAACGCAAGCCTCTGCCTAAAGAACTGCCCCGAGACATTATTGTGATTGATGTACCCGATGAAGATAAGATCTGTCCCTGCTGTCAGGGAACACTTCATCAAATGGGTGAAGCCATCAGTGAAAATCTCGAATTTGTACCCGCTCAAATCAAAGTGATTGAGACGAGACAGCCCAAATATAGCTGCCGTACAAGTGAGAAGACTGGCACAAGCAATACCGTTAAAGTTGCCCCTGTTCCAGCATCTGTGATACCT
>JABSRS010000287.1:0-2345 GCA_013214885.1 Gammaproteobacteria bacterium | reverse complement strand
TAAAGGGATTGCCACCGCCAGTCTGCTAAGCCAGATTATAAACAGTAAATATCAATATGGTTTACCGCTCTATCGACAAGAAACCTTATTTAGGGAGCTGGGTATTGAGCTTAGTCGCAAAAGCATGTCGCAGTGGGTAATACGTTGCAGTGAACTTGTTGAGCCGATAGCTCAAGCGTTAAAACGCCATTTACTTGCGCAGCGGGTGCTAAATGCTGATGAAACGACCTTAAAAGTTATCAATGAAGAGTCCTCAACTAGCTACATGTGGGTGTATTGTACTGGTAAAGATAAGTTGAGCAACAGCACCTTACCAAACATTGTGCTGTTTGATTATCAAAACAATAGGCGCGCTGAGTGCGCGGTGAACTACCTTGAAGGGTATACAGGATATTTACAAGTTGACGGTTATCAAGCCTATGGCCGAACACAAGCGACACTGGCTGGTTGCATGGCGCATGCCCGTCGTAAGTTTACCGATGCCAAATCAGCTCAGCCCAAAAAGAAAACGGGTAAAGCAGATGTCGTACTCGCGTTAATCCAAGCACTTTATGGCATTGAGTCAGGTTTAGCAGGAAAATCATTTGATGATATAAAGGCAAGACGACAAGAAAGGTCCAAGCCTATTCTCGTTAAAATTCATGCTTGGACGTTAGACCATCGAGAAAAAATTCCCGAGAAAAGCAAATTAGGCGAGGCGATTAAATATTGGACAAACCAATGGCCAAAATTGATAACCTATCTAGAAGATGGTCAAATCACCATCGATAATAATCGTGCTGAGCGGGCGGTCAAACCTTTTGTGATCGGTAGAAAAAAATTGGCTATTCTCAAATACAGCGCGAGGAGCAAAAGCCAGTGCTGTATTGTACCGTCTCATTGAAACGGCTAAAGCAAATGGGCAACTTATTGATAGTTATCTTCAATACTGCTTGACTGAACTGGCTAAAAAACCCGACGATGTTGAATATCTATTACCTTGGAATGCCAAATCAATCTAGATGCCTTGCCCAGACGCTTACGATGTAACTATACGTTATATTAATAATACACTATGAAAACTATTAATTTTCTTAATTAAGGTAGTGCGGTTAGCATTATTTCCCTAATGAATAGGCGTGAAGTAGGTGCCTGAATTAGCTTACTGCACATCATCTGATTAGCAAAGATTATATTATTTATCATGCTTTTTACGCAGCAATCATAGCTAGGGTTGTTGGTTATTGTGCTGTTAGTCGTACTTTAGCTGAAAACCCAAAGCATGCATAAAGCTCCATTCAATCTACATAAGATTATTCAAGCTTATTATGGCTAGCTTATTAGTTATTAAATGCTAGTGCACCACGGCAAGAGCGTTGTAATGTTTTTTATAATGCACATTAAAGAAAGTTGTCATTCCAAAGGTTTCTGATCTGACGCTACAAGGATGCAGTTTATTAGACAGTGTAGGACACATACTGTCCTGAATCGATAAAGATTAAAAACAGGGATGTATTAAAACAGCGTGAGGTGGTATGAGTGCAAATATCAACAGACTGGAATCTTACATAGATTATTGAACACCCTTAGTATAAACGAAAATCATAAAATCATAAACCAATCAACTTAAAGGATACTTGATGAAACTTTCTAAATTAGTCGCTGGCGGCGCACTGCTGCTTGTAACACAAATTAGCTTTGCCACCGTTGAGCAATCAGAACTTCGAAATACACTTGATGCCTTATATGTGCAGGATAAGGTCGCGTCTATCACTGACAGTGACTTAACCATCCGTGAAGACTTAGGTGAAAGCTGGCTGAATGGCAGTAAAGAAGCAGAACTGGAAGTAGTAAAGGACGTCATTAATCAACTCGGTAAGCTCCAGTTAGGCACCTATGTTGTCGACGATAGCCCAGCACTGCTAACCTATATTAGTGAAGAAATTACCAGCGGACGTCAAGATTATTACATTCTGCGTGACGCTCACCCTAAGGCCCACCAGTGCGTAAATGCTTCTTTCACGGTTGAATACAATAATTTTTTTCCAAGTGGTTTCTTAGGTAACGGTGATATACAGCATGACGCCATCATACGTTTCTCAAGTTCCAACCCGACTCCAGGCAGTGACGCTGTTAACGGAGTACGAGGCGCCGCCATTAAAGTACTGATGGGGGAGCAGACTCACGATTTCGTGATGCAGACCGAACCTCATTTTCCTACAGATAACGTTGAAGAATTTTCCAACCTAATTAAGGTAGGCCGTACCCGTAACTGCTTAAGCATCGTTCCCGACCCAGACAACCAGTCTCCATTTGGCCCTTTGTTTGACTTTACTTACCAGCTTGCAAAATCCATTCAGTGTTTA
>JABSRS010000286.1 GCA_013214885.1 Gammaproteobacteria bacterium | reverse complement strand
GCCCACATCTTACTACAATGTATTTTCATGATATTGATGCTGCTGGACACGATTTTGGTCAGGACTCACCACAATTAATTGAAGCAATTAATAAAGTCGATAAATCATTTGAAAACCTGATTTATAAACTAAGCCAGTTGCCAATTGACGTTAATGTCGTACTAGTGTCCGATCATGGGATGGCGCAAAGCAGCGAAGAAAATTTTGAAGCGTTGCCGAGCTGGCTAGAAAATAACTACTACACCGTAGGTGCTGGCCCAATAGTTCATATCTATGACCTTAAAAACAGCTCCACCACACTCGCAAAAACGGTTGAGGCATTAAATCGCAATGCTCAGCACTTTACATGCTATCAATATCAAGATCTACCATCGAGACTGAACTCCTCAAGTAATAATCGGATTGGTGATATCGCTTGCTTAGCAAAAAGTGGCTGGAATATTGGTTTTGATTCGCGCCAACCGATCGGAAATCACGGTTGGGATCAGTTTGAAAGTCGTGATATGGATGGGGTGTTTTTCGCGCAAGGTAAGTTGTTCAAACCTGGTTTTATCCAGCCAACGGCTGAAAATATTCATGTTATGCCATTACTGGCTGAGATGCTTGGCCTAACCATTACTCATCAAATTGATGGTGATTCGAAACAACTTGCACCGTTGCTGAGAAATAACCCAACCGAGTAAATTATGAGTGATTAACCACCAACTACCTACTTTTTGATGATTTTTCTGATTAAACTCATTATTTTGTGTTACTTTATTGTTGAGTTTTTGTGGGGCTTTTGTTCCAAACTCAACAATGGAGTGTAATAAGTGACTAAAAAGGAAAATTAAACAAATAATAAAAAGAGAAAGTTATGTTGGATTTCTTATCCCGTTCTATTTCACGCCAAATTGTCGGCGGCATCTCGTTTGCTGTGGCCATCATGTTATTAATTGTCTCGTTCGTGGTGATTAACCAAGTTAATACCAATACCAGAGCTCAATTAGAAAGCGCTATATCAAATATTGTTCGTAATCAGTCGGTCGCCATTGAAGGTTTTTTTGAAACGAAGGGCCAAACTATTCATAGTATATTTGCCTCGCCGCCTTTAGTGAAATGGTTCGAAAATTATAATGATCGCGGCTCAAACTTGGCTAACAATCCCGCATACAATGATATTGTTACCTATTTGGGTCACTTTTCAACTCAAGATCCTGCGATCAAAAGTATCTTTTTTGGTAGTGAAAATACCCATGAATATTTCGATTTAAATGGTCGTTACGATGGTGATTCTAACTACTACACCAATAAGCGTCCATGGTGGCAAGAAGCGATTGACCAAAACAAACTTTATGTCTCTGATCCTGCCGTTGATGCCAACGATGGTGATATATCTGCCACCATTAAGCGAGCCATATATTTAGATGATGGACAATTTATTGGCGTTGGTGGGATGGATATTCTCATTAGCACCATTGGTGAAGAGTTACTCGATAAAATTAAATATCAAGGTCAGGGGCGGGCATTTTTAATGACAAAGGCTGGTAAGTTGGTGTTTTTTCCCGAATTTAGCCCGAAGTTCCCTCCAGGCAGCTTGTTAAGTGACGTTGATAATCAGTTTGCAGATACCGAAGGTTTTGCTAATTTATTTAGTCAAATGGCCAATAACACCAATGGTGTTACTAAGGTTTATTGGCAGGGGGAGTCTTATTTAGTGTCATTTAATCAAGTGAGCAGTGACTATCCCTACATGCGTTGGAATTTAGGGTTTATGGTGCCTGAGCGTTTGGTAACAGGGCCTGTTAATTTAGTAATTTATCAATTGATTGCCATCACTATATTGATGATTGTGTTTGTCGCGATTCTGGTGTGGTTGTTAACCAGACCATTGATTAGTCGAATTAAACGGCTGCATAATGCGATGCTTGATATTGCAGGGGGTGATGGCGATTTGACCAAACGTATTACTATTTTGCGCCAGGACGAAATTGGTGATTTAGTGGGTGGCTTTAATCAATTCTTAGAAAAGATGCATCAGTTGGTGACCCAAACCGTTACTATTTCGAAAAGTGTCCATGTTTCATCTAATGAAGCTGGGCTGCTGAGCGATCAAACACAAAAAGTGATTGAGCAGCAGCAAAAAGAGGCTGAGCTTGTTGCTTCAGCGTCAGTTGAGTTAGCGCAAACAAGTCATATTATGGCCCAAAATGCCGCCGAAACTGAGCAATCTTCAAAAGATGCCCAGCAAAGAGTCACCGATGGCAGTGTTATCGTGGCCAATGCAGTGACGGTGATTAATCATCTCTCTAATGAAATTAATTCGGGAGCACAAATTGTGGCGAAACTGCGTCAAGATTCACAAGGTATTGGTGAGGTGCTGGCAGTGATTAAAAGCATTGCAGACCAAACCAATCTATTAGCCTTAAATGCAGCAATAGAGGCGGCACGCGCTGGCGATCAAGGACGCGGTTTTGCGGTAGTGGCCGATGAGGTGCGTACGTTAGCGAGTCGTACCCAGGAATCCACTAATAGCATTCAAGTTATTATTGAAGAGTTACAGGGCAGTGCCAATACTGCACAATTAGCGATGTCTAGTAGTTGTGAAGGGGCAACAGAAGCCGTTGAATTAACCAATAACATTCAAAGTGCTCTGGCTGATGTTGCTGGCGAAATTGAAAAAATTCAAGCGCAAACAGCAAGTATGGCCACTAGCATTACTCAGCAAGCTGCGGTATCGGATGATGTGTCTGCCAATATTGAACGGGTGAGCGAATTGGCTAAAGAGACGGTAATCGACAGTGAAAAAATGTCATTGCGGGTTGAGTCGTTAGTGAAAAACTCAACGGAGTTAACGCGGGCGATGGCATTGTTTAAAGTGTAATGACGGTTGTTTATGGTGATAGCCATCAATTATTCAACGAGGTACTTGATGGTTGTCAAATCGCTGTGCACCAGGTCTTTGCTATTATGGTCGGTATTAGCAACCACGCTGGAACTCAAACGTGAAATTAGAATCTGGACATTTTGAATCAAACGCAGCACAAATCTTAAAGGTCTTAAAACTCGAACTACCCGAGCAGGCCAATGTGTTAGAAGTCGCCAGTGGCTATGGGCAGCATGTCACTTACTTTGCTAACCAATTTCCGCAAGCTTATTGGCAACCTTCAGACATTAATGATGACCATCTTGCAAGTATTCAAGCCCATATTAGTGAGAGTGAATGTTGCAACATCGAACAACCCATTTACCTCGATGTACAACAAGACTCTCCTGTTAGTGACCTAGATGCGATAATTAGTATTAATTTACTGCACGTTTCAAGCAGCAACTGCGCGGATGGTTTACTTGAAATTGCGGGTAAAAACCTCAAGCGCCATGGTAAGTTATTTTTGTATGGTCCGTTTATTCGTGACGATGTCGACACCGCGCCGAGCAATGTGATGTTCGATCAGCGGTTAAAAATGCGTGATCCGAGTTGGGGCGTCCCCAAGCTTGCTGATATCGCTGAAAAAACCAAAGAGTTTGGGTTGAAAGTTGATTGTTTATATCAGCTACCAGCCAACAATATCGTGGTGGTGATTCAAAAAGTCGACTGATAAAAATCTCGATAAATTTGTAGTCAATTTAGTTGTGATTTAGATCACAACTACTGTTATATCATCAAAGATCTGGTATCATCGCCATCGCGTAACGGTGCGCCAGATCACACTTTCGATCCGCCCTGATTACCCTCCAAAAATTCGATCTAAAACTCCATAGAAAGGGCAATGATAAATGAATCTCGCAGATAAAGTATTGGCAGTTAATAACGACTTGCCGATCCGCACTTCGGCACCAGTACATAGCGGAAAAGTGCGTTCAGTTTATTGGTTAACCGAAGATGATAGTCGCCGTCTGATTAAAGACAAAGGCTACGATGTTGCCCCCGACGCCCCTTTGGCTATTATGGTTATTAGTGACCGTATTTCTGCCTTTGATTGTATTTGGCGTGGCGAAGGCGGAATGAATGGTGTACCTGGTAAAGGTGCTGCATTAAATGCTATCTCAAATCACTGGTTTAAATTATTTAAAGACAATGGCTTAGCCGATAGTCATATCCTTGATATTCCACACCCGTTTGTATGGATTGTCCAAAAAGCTCGACCAGTAATGATTGAAGCAATTTGTCGTCAATATATTACGGGTTCAATGTGGCGCTCATACGCAAAAGGCGAGCGTGAATTTTGTGGTATTGAAATTGCTGATGGTTTAGCCAAGGATCAAAAACTTGCTGAACTATTAATGACGCCGTCAACTAAAGGGATCTTAACCGGTATTCCAGGCGTACCAGCCGTTGATGATGTTAATATTACCCGTAGCGATATTGAAAATAACTATGGTGCGTTTAACTTTACCAAGTTTGAAGATATCGCGTATTACGAAAAGTTGCTTCAAGAAGGTTTCGATGTAATT
>JABSRS010000285.1 GCA_013214885.1 Gammaproteobacteria bacterium | reverse complement strand
TTATTATATCTTGAATCAGAAAGTACTGAAAAAGACATCTATCTTTATATCAATTCTCCAGGTGGCTCTGTTACTGCAGGTATGGCGATTTACGATACGATGAAATTCATTAAACCCAATGTTAGTACTGTTTGTATTGGTCAAGCGGCTAGCATGGGCGCGTTCTTATTAGCTGGCGGCGAAAAAGGTAAGCGTCATTGTTTACCAAACTCACGCGTGATGATTCATCAGCCTCTTGGTGGTTTCCAAGGTCAAGCGTCAGATATTGCTATTCACGCCCAAGAAATCTTAGGCATTAAGAATAAACTTAATAGTTTATTGGCAGAACATTCTGGCCAACCGCTTGAAGTTGTAGAAAAAGACACTGACCGTGATAACTTTATGAGTGCGCAACAAGCACTGGATTACGGCTTAATCGATTCAGTATTAACCAAACGTTAATTCTAAATCGTTAATACTGTGCAGATCTCGCTTAGCCCATCATAGAGTTGGGTTTAAGCTCAGTTTGTAATACACTAGTAGTATAAATTTTATATCCAACGGGGATGAACAATGACCGACACCACCAAAGGCGATAGCGATAGCAAGACTCTGCTATATTGCTCTTTCTGTGGCAAAAGCCAGCATGAAGTTCGCAAGTTAATTGCCGGTCCTTCTGTATATATTTGTGATGAGTGTGTGGATTTATGCACTGACATCATTACAGAAGAAGTCAAAGAGCAGTTAGAAGCGGCAAGTGAGCCTGATAAGTTACCAACACCTCATGAAATTCGTGCCAATTTAGATGATTACGTCATTGGTCAGGAGCACGCTAAAAAAGTGCTGGCCGTTGCGGTATATAATCATTATAAACGCCTGCAAAATGCTGATAAATCGCAAGGTGTTGAATTAGGTAAAAGTAATATTTTGTTAATTGGTCCTACCGGTAGTGGTAAAACACTATTGGCTGAAACCATGGCCAGAATGCTTGATGTACCGTTTTGTATGGCTGATGCAACCACCTTAACCGAAGCGGGTTATGTGGGTGAAGATGTTGAAAACATCATTCAGAAACTATTACAGAAATGTGATTACGATGTTGAAAAAGCTCAGCGTGGCATAGTTTATGTTGATGAAATTGATAAAATTTCACGTAAATCAGATAACCCATCAATTACACGTGATGTTTCTGGTGAAGGCGTTCAGCAAGCATTACTTAAACTTATTGAAGGTACGATTGCAGCAGTGCCACCACAAGGTGGACGTAAGCATCCTCAACAAGAGTTTTTACAAGTTGATACCTCTAAAATCTTATTTATCTGTGGCGGAGCGTTCTCTGGTTTAGATAAAGTGATTGAGCAGCGCGCTCATGTTGGTTCAGGTATTGGTTTTGGTGCTCAGGTTAAAGATGTTAACAAGCAAAGTTTATCTGACACTTTTGCTAAGGTTGAACCTGAAGATTTGGTTAAATATGGTTTAATTCCTGAGTTTATCGGGCGTTTACCCGTTGTTGCAACGTTAACTGAACTTGATCAAGACGCGTTAATTCAAATTCTATGTAAGCCAAAGAATGCGCTAACTAAACAGTATTCAGCACTCTTAGCACTTGAAGGTGTTGAATTAGAGTTTAGGGAAGATGCCTTGATAGCGATTGCTGAAAAAGCAATGGCCCGCAAAACAGGAGCTCGTGGTTTGCGCTCTATCGTTGAGCAAGTGTTACTTGATACTATGTATGACTTACCGTCGATTGAAGGCGTAGTAAAATGCGTTATCGATGACTCGGTCATTAAAGGCGAGTCTGCCCCTATTTTAATTTATGAAAACCAACCTAAGGTTGCTTCTCAAGATTAAGGGTTAGTATAGGTATTAAAAAAGGAGCCAATTGGCTCCTTTTTTTGTTTGTTGGATTAGACAATTAAACTAAATGGACCACAAACATATTAAGAGTAGTGACGAAAAAACTGCCCCCAACGACTAATGTTGCTCCAGCGATGACTTGGCTGAGACGATTTTTGTTCATAAAAAATAATGCAAAATTTGCTATTGCACTGGCAGCGAGTGCGAGTAAGCCATACTGCCAACCATACATGGTTGTCCACAGTAACCCCGACAGAGCTAGGCTTATTACGCCAATTCCACCACAAAGGTTGGCCGTTTTCTGAGTCAGAATGGATTTATTATCTCGAACCACCAATTGAGGGTTTAATGATACAAAAATTAAAATACTCGCGTAAAAAGTTGTTATCAATAGCCAAACCATAATCTATACTCGCTTATTAATCTAATTGATAATCATTATCATTTAGAAAGTGAGATCTGTCAAATATTTATTCGCTATTTTTGTGCTTGGCTTGCTATTACCTAGGTTTTTGCGCAAGCTATGCAACGTTTTTGTCTAGATAGTAATTGGTATAATTAAATGGTTTTAGAGAATGGTTTTACGTTATTGCCGCCATTAGTGGCGATTGTCGTTGCCGTGTGGCGAAAAAATGCAATATTAGCATTAACGGCTGGCGTGATGCTGACTTGGTGGATGAATGCCGATTTAGATGTCGTGATTGGAGCAACCGATTCAGTCAATGGTATTGCGACGGTACTTTCAGGTGAGGGCAATCGACGAATTATTATTTTTAGCCTGTTGATTGGTTCATTATTGGTTTTGATGAACAAAAGTGGTGGCGTTAATGCCTTTATTGGTCAATTGGCGTCACGAAATTTAGTTACTAATGCTAGACAAGCCAGCTTGCTTCCTTCTTTTATTGGCACCACAATATTTACTGATACTAATTTGAGCATGTTTACCGCAGGTATTGCTAGCCAGAGCTTATTTGATAAATATGGCTTGAGCCGTGCCAGACTGGCGTTTATTTTAGACTCTACTTGTTCACCGATTAGTATCTTGTTACTGGTTAATGGCTGGGGTGCTTATGTACTGGGCCTACTCGATGGTTATCAGCTGAACGACACCGTTGGGGTGTTAATCGATACGGTGTTCTATAATTTTTACCCGATCATTATTTTAATCATGGTTTACTATACGGCCTTTAGTACCAAAGTTTATGGCCCAATGCGCCACAGTGTTGCGAATAAGTCAACAGCGGATGCTCCCGTTAACTCAGGGCAAGAAAATGTTACTCAGGGCAAGGCGCGATACCTCATTGCTCCGATGATTCTAATCTGCGCTATGACTATTGGTTTGCTTGCTTATAGTGGTGACGGTGATATTAGACGTGGCTCAGGTTCATGGTCGGTGATGTGGTCAGTGATTGCTGCTTGGTCACTTCTGTGCGTAGTGTTGATCAAAGATAAAGTCTTTAATCTGTCACAACTGGCAACTCACAGTTTTAACGGCGCTAAGCAGTTATTCCCAGTGGTTATTATTCTGGTGCTTTCTTTTGCCTTTGGTGATGCTGTCAAAGCCTACGGTACTGGTACTTATGTTAGCCAAGCATTAAGTCAGGACTTCCCTCTGGTCTTAATTGCCCCAATCTTGTTTTTAATTGCTGGGATTATGGCGTTTGCAACGGGAACGTCGTGGGGGACATTTGCGGTGTTAATTCCAATCGCTCTGCCATTGGCTGCTGCAAGTGGTTTGCCCCCAGCATTTTTGGTAGCAGCGGTGCTAGGTGGCGGGATCTTTGGTGACCATTCATCACCGATATCT
Source organism: Gammaproteobacteria bacterium (assembly GCA_013214885.1). Lineage (GTDB taxonomy): Bacteria > Pseudomonadota > Gammaproteobacteria > Enterobacterales > Psychrobiaceae > Psychrobium. The sequence goes on along the minus strand of JABSRS010000285.1, from coordinate 1,127 downwards.
GATTCAACAATTATTGCATCACTAGCCAGTGGTTGTGATCATATTGAGCATGTTAAAACTCAGTTACCTTATAATCTTGTGGCAGCGTCAATGGCACTAATTTGTTACTTGCTAAGCGGTTACGTATTGCTTAATTAGAGTATTATTACTAGAAATCGGATAAATTAATACTTGACAATTTATCCGATTTTGGTGATCTTAGGCAGTTCGCGCTGTCAAGTTGTAGTGTATTTTCGGGGTAAATGAAGACAGTAAACGATCAGTTGTAGTATCAGTAATGGGATCTAAGAATGACCATACGAACTATGATAAAACTTTGGTTTGTCATCTTCATTGGGGGCATTTCTAGCGTTGTTGCTGCCCAAAATCATGCCGAAAATCTTCCTGATAATGGTGAGTATTTATCATGGAATGCCAACGAACCGTATTGGTTTAACCGTCATATCGGTATCGCAGTTGAGCAAAGCAATACTTATTATCACACCGATCCGTTACCTAATCATGTCACCAAAACAAATTTTGTGGTTGGTACTAAGTTATTTTCACGCCTTACTCTTACTGGCAATGCTGGATACCTTTCGTGGCCGTCTACAGGGGTTGCTTTGGTTGAGGTAAATGATGATAAAAAATTGTATTGGGGATTGTCGACGCAATGGCAGTTCAACCAGCGCATATCTTTTAAAGCGCAGTGGCAGCAAATAAATCTTGAGCAAAAAGAACAGTTGTTGTTAATGGGGGTTGATATTAAATTAAGCTTTTAACGTCACTTCATTGCTAAAGTGACGCTAATTTTACTGCTCTAGAGTTAACTCATGGCATTAATGAGCAATGCGCTAATCTCACTGCCAGCGGCGAGGGTCTTTTCACGATCGTTGCCACCATCTTCATTGGTATTTAAAAATGGCGCAATCTCTACCATGTCGGCACCACTAATTTTAAATACTTTGGCAAGTTCGCTTAAGATTAAGGTCGCTTGTTGTGGTGTTAAGCCGTCTGGCTCTGGGGTGCCTGTTGCCGCTGCATAGTGGGCATCAAGCGCATCGATGTCAAAGCTAACATACAATTCTTCGATGCCATTGGCTTTAAGCTTGGCGATAACTTCGTTAACAACGTCCTGAGCACCGCGC
>JABSRS010000284.1 GCA_013214885.1 Gammaproteobacteria bacterium | reverse complement strand
TTGCTCCTTCAGGTGAGGGTGCTGTTCGTTGTATGGAACAAGCGATGGCTACAATGAATGGCGACATTGATTATATTAATACGCACGGTACTAGTACTCCAGTCGGTGATGTTAAAGAGTTAGGCGCTATTAAAGAATTGTTTAAAGACAATGTTCCAGCATTTGGTTCAACTAAGTCATTGTCTGGTCATGCCCTTGGCGCAGCTGGTGTTCATGAAGCAATCTACTCGATAATTATGATGGAAAATGACTTCGTTGCGCCTTCAATCAATATTAACAATCTAGATGAAGCTGCTCAAGGCCTCCCTGTCGTTGATAAGTTACAACAACGTTCATTGACCACTGTTATGTCTAACAGCTTTGGTTTTGGTGGTACTAACGCAACGCTAATTTTCAAAAAATTCGTTAAGTAATTAACCGTTGTTAGTAAAAAGGCCATGGGGAGACCCATGGCCTTTTGATGTTCAGGACGAACGACACTTTCAACGTCACTGCTTAAGCGGACTTCCTTATGCCGCTGGCATATGGGTTCTGCTTTCGCTCTAGGTCGTATGTCACGGTGCCATGTTTTCACATGCACATGCGTAGACATGGCTCTCGAAGTTAGAGCGCCGCAGGATGCCAAAGCCGAGATGTGCATATTAGGATAACGCATGGAGCAGTTATCGAGATGGCAAAGAGTGACGATGTTATTTAACCCGATAAGTGTTGAAACATTCAACAATTGGCAACTAAAGCGTTATTTATGTCACTGGCATTGCAATTGCTATGACTTCTCGAGCTAATCTTTGTTACAATCTCGCCAGAATTCCTTACGTTAATTTTTTATGTTAAAAATACTTGCAGATGAAAACATGCCGTACGTTGACCAATTGTTTGGCACGCTAGGTCATGTTCAGACCATGGCGGGACGAGAGATCGTTGCCGCTGATTTAGTCGATATTGATATCTTGTTGGTGCGCTCTATTACCAAGGTCAATCCGCAATTATTGGCACAAGCCAATAAACTTAAATTTGTCGGCTCTGCGACCATTGGCACCGATCACCTTGATATAGACTACCTTGAATCTAACAATATCAAATGGACTAATGCCCCTGGCTGTAATGCCACTGCAGTTGCAGAATATGTCATTAGTGCATTACTGACTCTTCAAGGGCGATACAAACTGACATTGCACGATAAAACAGTTGCCATTGTTGGTGCTGGTAATATCGGGCAGCGCTTGGCTAAAAAATTAACGGCGTTAAAGATTAAGCATTTCTTTTGCGATCCACCTTTGGCACGAACGGGTGCGACTGGTGATTTTCGCGATATCGAGCAAGTTGCACAAGCAGATATTATTAGTTTGCACGTGCCAATTATTCGCACTGGCGTCGACAAAACTGAAAATTTAATTGATCGTGATTTTTTAGCCAAGTTGAAACCAGACACTATTATTATTAATAGTTGTCGTGGTGATGTTATTAACAACCAAGATTTGTTGCAATGTCTAACGCAGGGACAACAGCTTAAAGTGGTGATGGATGTGTGGCAACACGAACCTGAAATCAACCTTGATTTAATGGCGTTAGTTGATATTGCGACTCCGCACATCGCTGGCTACAGCTTGGAAGGCAAGGCTCGTGGCACTTACATGCTTTATCAATTGTGGTGTCAGTTCAATAACCAAGCCGTGATCAAACAACTTAATGATTTGTTGCCACCATCTGCAATTAAAAAAATATGGTGTGATGTTGACACTGTCAATACACCGCTGGTCAAATTAGTTCGTGCTGTTTATGATATTCGAGATGATGATGATCTTTGTCGTGCGTTTGCAACGACAGGTCATGGCTTTGATAATTTAAGAAAAAAATATGGTGTTCGCCGTGAATTTAGTGCCGTCAAATTGGCAAGCTCGGCAGAGCCCTTACCATTATATTTAACCCAGCTTGGGTTTACCGGAGAGTAATTATGTCAGAGCAATTTAATGTTGCTGTTATTGGAGCGCAAAGCCTTATTGGTAAATCGCTAATCGAATTAATTGAACAACGCGATTTCCCTGTTGATAAACTTTTTGCACTATCTTCAGATCCTAGTGCTGAAGATGCTAGTTTATTTAAAAACAAACCTTTGGCATTAAAAGATGTTGCCGACTTTGACTTTAGCCAAGTACATTTAGCGTTCTTCTGTGAAGACAGTGAAACGACATTAGCCTACGCACAAAAAGCAGCTGATGCTGGGGTTCCTGTGATTGATGGTACCTGTGCTTATGTTGATCGCCTTGAAATACCAATGGTTATCGCTCACCTTAATGGCGATGCCATTGCTGACTTTAGAAATACCAACATTATCACTAGTCCTTCAAGTGCCAGTATTCAGCTGTGGACAGCATTAAAGCCGATAGCTGATCACGCTGGGATCACCCGCGTTAATGTGGTTAATCATCACTCGGTCTCAAGTGCTGGGGAGTTTGGGATTAAAGAACTGGCTAAACAATGTGCAAAATTACTTAATGGCCTGCAAGTGGAAGACAATCCTTATTCAGCACAGTTAGCGTTTAACTTATTACCGACGGTAGGAACCCTGCTCGATAATGGCATGAGCACTGATGAACAATTAATCGCCGATGAAGCGGCAAGATTTATGGGTGATGATTCTGGTTTTATTAATCCAACCAGTATTATGACTCCAGTATTCTTCGGTCTAGGTCAATCTGTTTCGATTGAAACATTATCGCCAACTGACCCAGAGCAGGTCGCTCAATTGTTTGATCAAATTGATGAGATAGAATTTGATGCCAGCCATCAACCAACCCAGGTTGGAGATGCTAGTGGTAGTGAGTTCACTCATATCGGCCGTTTACGCCAAGATCCATCACATCCTCATGGTTTAAACTTATGGATTGTTGGTGACAACGCTCGCGCTGGCGTGGCACTTAATTGTCTTAAGATTGCTGAGACATTAATTAGAGATTATTACTAATACGCTAGTCTACTACCTATATTACCAAGCCATTTAGATTACCAATGGCTTGGTAATATCGATTATTTTTATCATTTCCCCCTAACTGGAATAACATTTGCTTGTTATTCATTGTCAAAAAACTAGCTTTTGGGTTTAATCATAGTAGTTATTGTTACTAATTTGCTGATATGATAAGGCACTCAATTCTAATAACAAATTCAGAACCTATAAAACGTTATTATAATCAGTTGGTTATATTTATTTTTCACTTATTGTCAAGGGACAATGATGATTTTTATCAAAAGAACGATCTATTGTATTACTGGTGTGTTGATGGCTTGTGGGCTATTTGGCTTAAATGTCTCTAATTCTTTCGCAATCGAATTAACAGGTCCAAGCGTTCAGACCAAGCAAACACCGCCGAAAATGTACGGTCCGATAGCTGGCAAAGATACACTGTGGCGAATTGCATTTACGAATCGCCAAGATCCAAGTCAAAGTGTTGATCAAGTGATGATCGCTATCTTTATGGCTAACCCTGAAGCTTTTCTTGATAACAATATCAATCTGCTAAAAGATGGCAGTATGTTGGTTATACCCAACGCTGATGATACGGCTGGGATCACTAGAGCTCAGGCCCAAGCTAAAATTGCTGCTGACAGTAAGACTTTGCCCCTTGCCCTGACCAAACTGCAACCTCAGGTCACACCTGTAATTGCATTACCCACAAAAAGCGTAGCAGAAAAAAAAGTTTTTGAAGATGTTGATTTAACGCTCAACTCAACTGATAGCCCGCTAACATCCCTTGAACAAGGGCAGTTATCAAATACCCGAAATCAGCTTGATTTAGCCATGAATGACATGCAACTGCTGATTGATGAAAATAAAACATTACGTGAACAAATCGATCAATTGACTGAAAAACTTGATCAAATGAAAGTTCAGGATCAGTTGGATAAACAGCTTAAAAACGACCATCTATTGTTACAACAAGAATTGGAACTCATTGAGCAACAGGCAGCGTTAGACCAGGATTCGATATTCAATAATGGTTGGTTTATTGCGGCAATAGCGAGTGTTCCTTCTATTGCAATATTAGCAGGGATGATGTTTTGGTTAAGCCGAAAACGCCCAGTGGTTGTTGAAGAAGTAACCGTAACTTCCCAAGAGCAAGAGCAAGAGCCAGAGCCAGAGCCTGAAATTGAAGCGGACTTAAGTTTAGATGAAGACGAATTAGACGATACGTTAGATGATGATTTACTTATTTCGGACGATGGCGAACCTACTACCGACGAATCGGATGATACTTTAGATGGCCTCGATGCCTTTGATGATGAATTATTATTGCCTGACGATGCCGTTGAAGAAATAATACTTGATGATGACGGCATCACTTTTAGTGATGAAGGATCCGATGACATAATTAGTGCTGGTGATATTGATGCGTTGCTGGCAGAAGCCGATGCTCTTGAAGATGCAGAGGATGGCAATCAAATTATTGACAATGATGATATCGATGCATTATTAGCTCAAGCTGATGAACTTGAAAGTGACTCAGGTGATGCAGACCAAATAGTCAGTAGTGATGATATTGACGCATTATTGGCTCAAGTCGACGAGCTTGAAAGTGACGCAAGTGATGCCGATCAAATTATCAACAATGATGATATCGACGCATTGTTAGCACAAGCCGACGAACTTGAAAGTGACTCAGGTGATGCCGATCAAATTATCAACAATGATGATATCGACGCATTATTGGCTCAAGCCGACGAACTTCAATCTGATACGGGTGATGCCGAACAAATTACTGATAATGATGAT
>JABSRS010000283.1 GCA_013214885.1 Gammaproteobacteria bacterium | reverse complement strand
ATGTACACTCAAAGGTCCTGACATTTACCCAGCCATGCATGTAACCGATATGATAATCATTATCACCGATGCGATAACTAGATAAATCAATTTCAGGGTTGAGCGAGAATGCGACCATGCCATTGTTGGCCTCAATAATCGAGCGACAATCAGGACGATAGCGATATTCAATCGTGATCCCTAATCGGTTAAATGCTTCGGTCATTAACGATAAATTTGTGTTACTCATGATTAACTTGTGCGTTTTTAATGTTGCACTATTAATAATCATCGTTTGTGACAATGTCAGCCATGATATGAAAGGTAGGCTCAATATTAAGAAGTATTTAAACATAATCTATAGGTTATTATCATTTTACTTGCTCCAAAATTCATTAGTCCAATCAAGATGCTGAATAAAAGTAGCACCAGCCGACAAAGGCGTGACTAACCTCTCATTTTTATCACTTATTGGTAACAAGTAGTTTACTTATTAAGCCACTGACTATATTATTGCTAAGTTAATTATTCTCCTCTCGTTTATTTAACCGATTATCCTTGATGATAATCCATGTTATGTCTTTCCCTTTCACAGTCAGTCATCACTCAAATTATTAAGCTTCAATTGTTGTCTGAGTTATCGAGATATACTCTCGTATTAAGTTGATATTTATAAATATCGAAAAGTTTCAAACAATAATATAGCTTTCCTTATTGATGCGCTCTAGCGCAAATTAAAAGAGTTTTATTATGTCTTATACCCACAACGGTACGGTTTATTCGGTTAAATCACCTGTCACATCTATTTCAGTTAACAAACATAATGTTGTTGTAACTGATCAAAATGGTGCCAAGTTAATTGAATTTACTAACCGTAACGATTCAAAATGTTTTTTAGCTTGGATTTATCAAGTTTAAAAAACAACTGGGACAGTCATCGATATGATGACTGTCCCAAATCTCTATTCAAATCTCGCTATTTAAATATCTGGAACATCTTCAAAAATAAATTTACCTTTGGCGGTGGCAATGCATCTTCAATTTTGTCGATAATGATAAATAAGGTCTGGTTGTCGGCAATAGGAACCAGCACGGTGGTTTCCACTTTATTTTTTATCACCGCACTGGTTATATTACTAATCGGGGTGTTAATCAGTAATTTCAATGCATTATCATAGATAGCTCCTCTTGCTACTGGCAACACACTAAATGCTATTTGTTTAACTAAGCCATCTTGTTTCGTTTCTTCGATGTTGTAATTAAACACGGCATCATTAAAGTCATAGTCTCCTTGAGCGGCCACTCATCTTCAAAAGCCATAGTGCCGACCTCACAGTCGGCAGGAGTATAGGTAGTGCTCTGAGCTGAAGAGCCGATACTACTTCCACTATCTAACAGGTCGGTTTCGTAATAGTTCACTTCATTGCCATCACTAAAGCCATCATTAAAGCCATCATTATCAGTATCGGCAACTAAGGGGTCAGTCTGATAAATGTTTAACTCTTCATTGTCACTTAGGCCATCACCATCCGTATCGGCAAGCGTTGGATCTGAGTTATAAAAATCACTTCTTCTAAATCTCCCAGCCCATCGCCATCGGTATCTGCAACTAATGGGTCTGATTGATAAATGGTGATTTCTTCTTTGTCAGTTAAACCATCAGAATCAGCGAGAGTGGGATCGGTTCCAAATAGGTTAATTTCATCACTGTCACTTAGATCATCGCCGTCGGAACCTAAAGTGTCTGAGGTGTTATTTAATGACACTAGCGTTTCCTCGAGTTAGAGTTCACTGGTTGATGGTGGCGAAAAAATCAAGCCAATTGCCATTGCGCCAATTAGCCTAGCGAACAACAAAAAAATTGTCCATCAAGACATTTTAGCCAAACTACCAGAACTGACTTTAACTTGGCCAACGATTGTCCAGTATCATCAAGACGGTTACGCACTCGATATTTTAACCATGTTATTAACCGATGGTAAGAAAGCCCCTCTCAACAAAGTACTAATCGACCAATTAAAACTGACCTCAGCAATTGAAATGTATCATTATCAGTCAGAACTTGCAGGTCAGATGATCCTTAGTGTCCGTGGCTTCGAGGGCGTTAATTTAAACAAGGTATCTGATGCCTTGACTCAAGGACTCAATGATTTTGAAACTAATGGCTTTAGTGACGAAGATTTAACAACGATTAAAGCGGGTCTTGAAACGAGATTCTACCGGGGGCTTTCGAGTGTTGTTGGTAAAGGTTTCCAACTGGCTCAATATAACATTTTCACCAATAACCCTGGTTTTATTAACCAAGATATCGAGAACATCTTAGCGGTGACCAAAGACGACATCTGGCGTGTTTACCATCAGTATATTAAAAACAAAAATCACATTGCCACCAGCTTTGTCCCTAAAGGGCAAGGACAGTTAGCGCTGACAGGTTCAGTAAAATCCAACGTTGATGAAGAAAAAATTGTCAGTGGTGCCGAGCAACAATTTGATTCATTCATTGTTGCAACTTATGACAAAACACCTTCGAGTTTTGATCGTTCTCAAGAGCCAGTTTATGGCGAAAAATCAACGCTGACCCCGCCAAGTGTGTGGCAGCATACTCTCCCTAATGGTCTTAAGATTTACTCAATTGAAAACACCGAGGTGCCACTAGTACAACTCAGCATTAATATTGCTGGCGGTATGCTCTTTGATAACCCAGAGCAAATTGGGGTCGCCAATTTAGTGGGCGAGCTATTAAACAAAGGAACAGCACATAAAACACCGCAGCAACTTGAACAAGCTATTGATAAACTTGGTGCAACAATAACGATTTATACCACGCGTGAAGGGATTAATGTTCAAGCCAGTGTGTTAGCCAGAAATTATCAACCGACCATGGCACTCATTAGCGAAATGATCTTACAACCGCGTTGGGATACTGACGAGTTTGTCTTGGCAAAAAGTGATGTTTTAAGCCAACTTAAACAGCAACAGTCAAGCCCCCGTCGTATTGCGGTTAACACCATGAACCAACTAATTTATGGCGAGGATAATATCCTAGCTAATAATTTATTGGGCACTGCTGCATCAGTTAATAGTATTGAATTATCACAACTAAAAACCTATTACCAAAACAATCTGGTACCAAACTTAACCAAACTGCATGTGGTCGGTGCGGTCTCTAAAGAGCAGATTATCAGTTCGATAGCAACGCTGGCAGCGCAATGGCATCAGCAGGAAATCGTAAAACCTGTTGCCGCAGCGGTAACAGCGCAAACCAAACCACAGATCTACTTTTATGATGTTCCTGGTGCCAAGCAGTCGCAACTAAAAATTGGTTATGCTGCACTCAATGCCAGTGATAAAGATCATTACGGCGCGCAGGTAATGAATTACATTCTAGGGGGCGGCTCATTTGCTTCACAACTTACTCAGCAATTGCGTGAATCTAAGGGTTATACCTATGGCATCAGCTCAGATTTTTATGCGACTGATTTAAGTGGCCAGTTTATCATTAGTAGTGGTGTTCGTAGTAATGTTACGTTCGAGGCAATTGAGTTGATTAAACAAGTTGTCACTCGTTATCAACAAGATTTCAGCCAGCATGATTTAGCGACGACCAAAAGTTATTATCTAAAAAGTAATGCGCGTCGTTTTGAAACGCTGGCAGCAAAATTGACGATGCTTCATAATATGAGTCATTACAATTTAGCAGCCGATTACGTGTTAGCGCGAGCTGATCTTGTTAACTCTTTAGATCTCGACGCCCTCAAAGGTATCGCTCAACAGTATTTAACCCCGAACAAGTTTATTTATTTAGTGGTGGGTGATGCAAAAACACAGCTCGAACGATTAAATCAATTGGGTCTTGGTGAACCGATATTACTCAACCCTGCGAAAAAATAGCTTAGCTGAGTGTTGGGTAATGTTTAGTGGCATTACCCAATATTTATCATTGATCATTTAACCATAGCCGACTCAATAATTTTTCTTTTCGCAACTTTGAAAGTCCCGTACAAAACCACGACTGAATTTATCAGCAAGCTTGAGCCAATCCTTTATTTAATTTGCCCAAATTAGTCCCGATCCGTTGTTCGGTAATTTTACCACCCAGACTCCAAAAAGCGTTTTCGCCCAAGTAAACAATAAGGTCGCAATGAAAACCTCTTCTGAGTGTCTTCATCGTAATCACTCATTAACATTTTTACGGTCGATGCCAGGGCTGGGAGCTCCAGCATTTGGAATTTATCGATCCAAAATTGAGTCTTAATGGCGGTCACCTAAGGTTATTGCTCTTACTTAAGGCTCTCGTTTTATCATGCAATGACCTTAATCTAGTTATGCTTTAGTCTAAGTTACAACAAAAAGCACTTAAGGTTTACCAATAATTCAGTTAGTCTCAGGCAATACACTAAATTAGTTAGGAAGTAATAGCGCAATGAAAAAAGTAGGTTTAGTCGGTTGGCGCGGCATGGTCGGGTCGGTTTTAATGCAGCGCATGGGTCAAGAGAACGATTTTGACAATATTGAACCAACATTTTTTACCACATCTCAAGCGGGACAAGCTGGTCCTGATGTTGGAAAAGCAATGACCAAGTTACAAGATGCCTATGATATTGATGCGCTTGCCAAACAAGACATCATTATTAGCTGCCAAGGTGGCGACTATACCACAGCGGTTTATCAAAAATTGCGCAGCAGTGATTGGCAAGGTTATTGGATAGATGCGGCATCGACACTTCGGATGGCTGAAGATAGCATCATTGTCCTTGATCCCGTTAATGGCAAAGTCATAGCACAAGGTATTACTGACGGTGTTAAGA
>JABSRS010000282.1 GCA_013214885.1 Gammaproteobacteria bacterium | reverse complement strand
AGCGGTTTGCGGCATGATTGCTGATTATGGTAAAGCTGAACCAAGCCCAGGTCCTAATTGGATCCCGTTAATCAAAAAACGCCTAGTCGTACAAGGTTTTGCTATGCCAGATCATTTTGGTGATGTGCCTGCACTTTTAGCGAAATTAACGCCTTATGTAATGAAAGGTCAGATCAAGCATAGAGCCCATGTTTTAGATGGCTTAGAGTCGGCAATAACAGGTCTTAACTTGTTCTTTACCGGTGGTAATAAAGGTAAATTAATTGTCAAACTTTAGGCCAATTAAGAGAGTAGGAAAATATTATGAATAAAATTAAACATTAACTAAAGGGCTGGTTAACTCAATTGCAGCGTTAACTTTCGTTATATTTCATGCTCACGCAATAGCTGGAGCTGAGCAAGACAAGCAAAATGTCATCAATATATCTGACGACACTTTTACTTGCATGCGCGACATGACCAAAGTGGATGGTTTTTATGTTGGTAATTTACTCGGTGATGTGGCTGCAACGGTAAAAGTAACGCAAGCAGCATCTGGTGGGGTATATCCAACGGGCTCAGTAATACAACTTGTTCCTTCTGAAGTGATGGTTAAGCACCATACTGGCTTTAGTCCAGTAACTAAGAATACTAAAGTTTTTGTATCAAAAGTATCAAAAGCAATTAAACGACTCGCCTCAATAGCGTGTCATTTTTTGTTTGGGCTATGTATTTAGCGTTATGGTCGCTTTAGTATCAATTTCAATAGCCGCATCAAGCGCTGCCAATAGCGCTTGTCTTGTTTTTAGTTTAGTGGCATGGTGTGTCGTCATATCCAGTGACAACATTTGCTTAACAAGCTTTTGTGTCGAGATCATTAATTGCGGCTCTTCAACAACTTGATCAAGAAACCCAGCTAAGATCGCCGTTTGAGGGTCAAATACTCAGCATTGATTACTGAGCGTGTTAAATAGTTTCTCGGTATACGGTTGCGGGCTAATTCAATGCCAGCGTAATGCATAGTCATGCCAATAGCCACTTGTAACAAGTGCTACCGCAGTGTCTGAGCTTATTTTTATGGTGTTTAGATCATATCCGCCAGACAATATACCTGCTTTTCCTGTTAATATGACTATCGCTTTTTGCTGCTCGGCTTGATCTAAAGCGCTATTTATTTCTGCGATAACTTGCGGAGATATTACGTTTACTTTGCCGTTATTTATGGTGATGGTGGCAATGTTATCTGCCATGTTTAATGTCACTGTCATCATTATATCGGCAGCGGTAAAGTCATTGCCAGCAAAGTATGGTCGTAGGGATAAGTTTTTTCAATATAAGAAAAGTCTAATGCTAATTCATTGGCGATGTATTGATCAAGTGGTTTAGTGCCATCGCGAGTTTCCATGGTCATCATTAACTTAGCGATCACCGGTAAACCTAATGAACCTTCAGCAAAATGCAACCATTCTAAATAGTGATAATATTCGCTCTGTTTTGGGCAGGTCTACATTGTGTTGATGTTGCTTGATTAAGGATATATTCCATAATAGCGCCAGATTCACATAGAATGATATCCGGGTCAACAATAACGGGTGCTTTGGCTAACGGATGTATTTTCTTTAAACTGTCTGGTGCCAGATGAGTTATAGGGTTTCTTTGATGATGAACAATCTCATAAGGCATTTCTAGTTCTTCTAATAACCAGATTACCCGTGTTGAACGTGATCATAAGTGTATTAATTTACTTTAAATTTATCTTAACTAAACCTCAATTAGCGACGAATTGTATCACTAATTGATTGTTCTCTTAGTCGATTGTAGTCGATTGAATCATGGTAATGAAATAATTTGTCCTACAAAATTCTATATAATTGAGTAATCTGGCATTCATTTGTTTCATCATTCCGCCCGTACCCCAATCGACGGTACGTTTTTTAATTGTGTTGGCGCGAAGAGGAATGTAGGCACGGCGCCTGGATATTTTTCTGTGGTTAACAAGTTATCACGGTGCGTGGCGCCAATTCGATATGAATAGCGAAGCTGGTCTTGAAAGTGATGATGCACGTCATACAGTGTTTTCGCGCTACCTGCCATATCAACCAAAATAGAAGGTGTACTAGGGTTAAGGCCTTGCACTTCATCATAAGTGATTACTTGCTCATAACAACCTAATGACTCAACAAAGGGCGTGGTTGGCCTCAGAAGTCAGCCCAATGCTGGTTTTACTTGAGGCACTGGTAATTAAATATTGCTCAGCACCATAGTAATCATGATCAAACATAAAGTCATCAATCAGCCAAGCGGTGGTTAATAACCCTCTCAGTAATATTTCATAATCTTCATTTTCAACTTGATACAAAGGTTTTTTAATCACTCGGTCAAATACTGCGTATAAGGGCGATAATCCTTTTCTATGAGGGCTAACGTCAGAAAAACTCATACTAGTGACATGACCCGTTAATATTGTTACATGGCTGCCATCGGGACCCCCCCCACACGCGTTCGCCCACCTTAACGTCATCATTGTTTGAGGCGATAACATCGGCATAGCCCATTACGGGTAGTCTGCCCCAATTACTTTTATTTTCAACCGTCGTTTTTACTCGGCGGTGTTGCAGGAAAGAAAAGCCAGTAACCTAAAGTGTCACCGGTCATGCCATAGGTAATATTGTTTGCGGTCAACGCGAATTTATCAACTTCAAAGACATGGCTGTAATTTGAGGACATAATGATTAACCTTCTATATTATTGAAATGAAGCGAATAGGAAAAATCATTGAAAAAATTCAACCGCAGTTTCCAATTTTTCGCGTTCTGTTCTGGTGGTATTTACTGCCGCGGTATCGTCGGCATAGCCGAATGACATGCCAAATAAAATACCGCGTTCTTCTGGGATATTCAATGCTTGTTTTATCGGGTCAGGAAATTGTCCTAAAGCACCCTGAAGACAACTACTTATACCGTTTTCATTGAGCAATAGTGCAAGTGATTGAGCATATATGCCCATATCAACCGCGCCCATGATGTTTAAATATTTATCCATGGTGAAAAATGCAACATGAGGTGCGTCGAAAAATTGCCAATTACGTAGCATCGCAAGCTGCCGAGATTTTTTATCATCCCGAGTAATGCCCATTGAAGAATACAATACGTTTGCCGAACCAAATTGACGATCGCGATGAACTCCTTGATATTGCGCTTGCCAATTAAAGTCGGGATTCGGGGTGGCACCACTCATCACTACTTTGACCAATTCGCACTTTATTTGTTCTTTTTTATCGGCTGAAACAACTAATGTTTGCCAAGGCTGAACATTACAGTTTGAGGGTGCTTGTTGTGCTTGGGAAAAGATTGATTTTAGAACATCTGCTGGGACAGGGTTTTTTAAAAAAGCTCGAGTCGAAGTTCTTTTTTTTAGTGCGTTTATTACTTGCATTTAATTCTCGTTTTGAGTGAAATGTTGTACTTGCTCAATTGTTTAAAAAACCCCACATATAGGGGAGACTATATACAGGGTTATGTAACACGGTTAGCGTTAAACCCTAAAGACTGGTTAAAGCGCTCAGTCTTTATCGAGATTCTTAAAAACGCTTCTTAACCGTAATACCAAAAGTCGCCGGTTCAGAAACATAAGCATTTAACTTACCATCTTGAATTACGGTATTAAAATTGGTGCGGTTAATATATTCTTCGTTGAGTACATTTCGTCCCCAGAAGATCACGTCCATATCATAATTTTCAATATTGATGTAAAGGCGAAGATTGACTAAACCAAATGAACCTTGCTGAGCGTAAGGGTCGTTACTAGCATCTAATATCATGTTGCCAGTATAGTTATAGTCAGCTTGAACATATGCATAAATATCATCCGTTAGGTTGAAATCTTTTTTGATGCTAATGACACCGCTATTTTGAGGTTCACCAGATGGACGGTCACCTGAACGATTACAGTAAGGATTAGGATTGGCCGGGTCGGTACTTTCTTGCCCAGGGTCAACTATGCCAGTGTGCCAAGTGTAAGCATTCCAACAATTACCACGTTCAAAAGTTTTGTATTCGGCATTAACACGCGCGTAACTGAAGTTGATTTCTATCGTTTCAGTGGCGAACCAAGTTGCTTCAACCTCTAAACCTGAAATTTCATAATCACCGGCATTTTGCAAGTTAAAGCCTGCGCCATTAAAGGTATTGGCCTGAAAATCATCTACTTGTGTGTAATACATGGCAGCATTAATTCGAAGGTTCTGCTCTATAAAGTCTTTTTTAATGCCAAGTTCGAAAGATTGTGATGTTTCAGCGTCAAATATCGGGTTAAAACTTGCGTCAATTCTATCGGTATTAGTACCACCTGATTTATAACCCGTACCATACGAAGCATACATCATGGTATCAGGGTTCAATTGATAACTTAATTTTAGTGTGCCGGTTACTTGATCATCTTCAAGTGTTTCAATGATATCAGGTCTCGCAGCAGTCGATGCGCCGAGGGGATTAAAGCCCCAACCAGGCGTTTGAAAAGGAACTAATGCTTGAAGTGCTTCTTGTCCTTCAGGCGTAGTAATATCAATAGCACCAGCGCCTATGCCAGCTAATACTCCACCAGCAACACCTGCACCATAGATCAACGTTCCCGGCACTATAGTTTCAGGAGTACTTGGGTCGCCAATTACTGAGAAATAGGTCGGAAATTCTGTACCACCGGGAATATTCTCAGAGAATATCGTTGATAAATCTTTTGTTTCATTGGTATAGCGTAGACCTGCAGTAACAATCAATTTGTCGGTTAATTTATAATCAAACTGACCAAATATAGCGTAACTTTCATGCTGTTGTTCCGCGGT
>JABSRS010000281.1 GCA_013214885.1 Gammaproteobacteria bacterium | reverse complement strand
GCCGTTTAAAAACTATAACGATCATGGTTTTGGTTTGTTCCTAATTACCTTAAAAGATTCAGGTCAGCCGATTGGTACCTGCGGGTTGATTACCCGTGCCATGATCGAAAATGTTGATCTCGGTTACTCACTTTTATTGCCCTATCAGGGTAATGGCTACCTTCATGAGGCGGCAGTTGCTGTGTTGGATTATGCTGATCAGCAATTAGCGTTTGAGCAAGTTGTAGCCTACACCTCACATCAAAACGTTGCCTCTATTCGGGCGTTAACAAAGTTAAACTTTGAGAGTTTCGGCGAGTTTTCGCTGCCTGGCTACGAGCAAAGCAGCAAATACTTTATTAAAAAGTTCAGCTAGGACATGGCTTTCTTACGATGGTGTAACATTTGCCATCGTATTATGGGGGCGGTTATCGCCACTAATGCGATAGCATATAGCATATTCCAGCCAAGACCCCAGCCTAGTATTAAGCAAAATACCACCCCACATCCGATGGGCAACTTGCTGTTGTCTAATAACTTAACCGCACTTAACATGCTGGCTAAATAAATCACCACAAAAACCCCGTTAGACCAGGCGATTAAGTTTTCATAGTGCTGACCACTGACAAAAGTAAATATTAAAACCACCGCTATTAATATCAAAGTAGCAGCGAGGGCTCGGGCAGGTACTTGATGGCGATTTAGTTTTGAAAAGTAACGTGGTAGCACCTGGTCATTACTAAAGCTCCAAGCCAGGCGAGCGACACTTGCGGTGTAGACATTAACAGTAGCCATGCCCCCTGCAATCCCCAAAATACCAATAATTGGCGCGCCAAATCCGCCGAGTAATTGATCAAATACCCCGACCATTGCTAAATCATGGTCGGTAGGGATTAAGAGTAACAATAAGGTGCAAGCAATATAAATTAAACCAACTAGCACGGTGCCCATCATCATTGCTGGGATTAGATCTTGCTTAGGGTTTTTAAAGTCGTTGGCCAAATGAGTCATCGCTTCAACGCCTAGAAAACTCCAAAAAGCGATGCTGGTGGCCACAATAATCAATTCGCCATTAAAAGAATATTCGCGAGCTACTGAGCTAACAAGTTGGCCATTCGATGCGCTGGCCCCAAACAGTGAAACCACGACAGTGATAATGGCCAGCGTTAGCATAAACTGCACTTTAGCTGAGATGTGAATACCGCGATAATTGGCTATAAACAGCACCAATAACATACTGAGTTGAGCAAAAAGCTGGCTTGCTGGTGATAGGTGGATTAATGAATCGACAAATTGAAAAATCATTAAAATTGCTGCTGGTGCGCCTAGGGGGATCACCAACAAAAAAATCAATCCGATAGTGCGCCCTGCAACTATGCCAAAAGCTTGTTGGACAAAGTACGCCGGGCCAGCAGCATGCGGAAAATGACTACTAAGACGAGCGAAGACTAGGGTAACTGGAATGATGGCTAAGGTTAGTAAAATCCAGGCGATTAATGCGCCGTTGCCAGCGATAGCAATAGTCAATTGTGGTAGTAAAAAAACACTGGTTCCTAATAACGTGGTGGCCATTAATCCGGCACCCTGCCAGCGACCAATTTTTGAGTTGTGGTTCATATTTGTAATCTTGTTGCTTATTGAATGAATAAATTGAGGGATCAGTATACCTAGGTGTGGTAGCTAAATGTAACGGAATTACCCTAGCAAATGATGATAAATACCGTCATTTTGACGGTATTTAAATAAATAGCCGTTAAAGTGTCACAAAGGCTGAACTGAGATCAAAACTCTGTTAATTTTGCTGATGGTGACGTTAGAACAATGAGAATACAGTGGACAAGTTCGACCAAGAGATTATTAGTCAATTAAGAAATAATGCCAGAATGAGTATTTCCAGTATTGCACATGCCGTTAGTCTATCGCGCTCAGCAGTGTCTGACCGGATCAAAAAACTTGAAAACACTGGGATTATCCGCGGCTATCAAGTGCTACTAAGTGAGTCTCAAAAAGAGGGGGTATCAGTTTATTTTGAGATTCAGCATCAATGTGCCCGTTGCTCAGAAGTGGTTCATATCTTTAAGTCGATCCCCGAGGTAATCACATGTAATGGTATTACTGGTGATATGGATCTGTTAGTGTTTGTGAAAGCGCCATCAATGCGTCGGATCCATCAGATTAGAGAATTGTTAGATCTACAACCGGACATTGTTAAGATAAAAACTCATGTTGTGATGAGTGAGTGGATAGATAATCGTTCTAGATAAGTTTAGCTAAGGGATTTTTTCATGTTGTCAGCTATTAAGATGCGTAATTTAGTGATTAAATATGCGCAATTGGGACAAAAAAACCCAGATTACTATTTTATTCAAGGCTATTTACTCGGGCTGACACTGAATCCTAAAACCGTGGTATTTTCGACCTGGCTTAGTGATTTATTTGGCGACATGGGGGCACAAGACAAGCTGCATTTAGAATATATTAGGGCGATTCACCAGCTATATAATGTCCAAATGGATAAGGTGATGTCAGATGACCTTGCATTGCCTAGTAAGTGTGTTTTATCAACCAATAACTTTAAACAATCGCTGCAACCTGAGCAGCCATTACCACAGTGGTGCGGTGGCATGCTCACCGCTATTGAGCTGATTAATTCTCAAAACCTGACCGTAGATCAATCAATCGAGTTAGATAACCTAACGTTCCTGTTGACTGGTTTCTCCAGTGATGATGCCGCAAAATCAGCATTTTTGATGTCAGGTCAAGATTACCAAAAACAGGCACAACATTATAAACGCTCATTAACCATGCACCTGAGTAATACCCTTTTTGTGATGAGATTTAAGGATGCTCAATCATTAGATGATGATATGTTATTTGAAGAAGAATTAATGGCACAAGATCAATTAGAGCAAGTGATGTCGGTGGTGCTAAACAATGACTCCCCAGCAGTGATGGAGATGTTAGAGGGCGTGATTGCACATTTAGAACAGCGAATGGGGCAGCAATTCATTACTGATAATACAGGGATATTCTGGATGTTAAGCGAAACCAAGCCTTACATGACTTTGCGAGCTCGTCACGCGCAACTACTTTTTAATAACGGCCAATTACAGGCAGCAATTGATGAGCTACAACAGTTAATTAAACTAAACCCTAGTGATAACCAGGCCAATCGCTATCCATTGATTAACTACTTGCTATTAGCTAAACAATGGACGCAAGTAGAGCAATTGATCGAGAGATTTAATGAAAACAGTTTATTTATGTTAGCCGCCAAAACATTAAGTTTGTTTGTTAGTCACGGTGATTGCGACGAAGCTAATCACTTTAAAAAGTCACTAAAACACAGCAGCAAATATTTTGAACGCTATATTACAGGGCAGTTAAAGGCACCAAAAGACATTGATAACTGTTATCTACCGGGTGATAAAAATGAGGTTTTTTATTATTTGAGTGAATCAGGCAAGGAAGTGTGGCGTTCGGTTGATGGTGCCTTGTTTTGGTTACGGCGACTTTAATCCCAATGGCATAAGCCCTAATTCATTGACTAGGGCTTAATATTATTAGGCACAACACTTTTTGTATTTTTTGCCACTACCACAACTGCAAGGATCGTTACGATTGGGTTTCTTTTCAAACGTAGTTGTTTGCGGTTTATTGAGTATGGCGTCCAACTCAATGATGTTTTCAGCACCATCAGCATCAATACTGATGTTAGCAAACAAGTTGTTGTCACTCACAATAGCCGCAACTTCTGTTTGGCGCTCATCAGTGGTAACCACCAACGTTAAAGGTAGTTCCTCTGTGCCAAGCTTGGCAGTACGCTTGATGTTGTAACCCTTGTTAACGTGATTCTCTCGCGTGTGAATACGCCCTTTATAATACAAGTCATGCATGGTCGATCCTAAATACGGTTGTAATTAATGGCGCAATTGTACCCTAAGTTCTGATGGATAAGTGCGTTTTAATGAGTGTATTCGAAAACCTTAGTCACTTTTGTAACGCCAGTAACATTACGGGCGATTTCTGTCGCTTTGCCAGCCTCGGCTTGAGTCACTAATCCCAGTAAAAATACTTCACTATTTTCTGTTATCACTTTGACGTGACTATAAGCAAAACTATTATCAGCGGCCATTGCTGTTTTTACCTTGGTGGTTAACCAGGCATCATGGCTGCGAGTGGTAATCTTACTTGGGGTGCCAATTCTAATTTGATTATGAATTCGAGAGATGTTATCGACTTTTTGTACCAGTTTAAACGCGCTATCGCGCAGCATGGTGTTTGGTGCTTGCCCAGTCATTAGCACCGTACGATTAAAGCTGATCACTGAGATATTGGTTTGATTGTTTAAACTTTTATTCTCAATGATTAGCTTATTTGCTTTAAACTCGATTGATTCGTCTTCAAGCTGTGCCGCCGCGGTGCGGCGATCGTTCGCCACCATGGCAGCACCAACCGTTCCTAATACAATCCCAGCCACACAACCTTGTAGCGTCATAAAACCCAGCAATAAGGCGGCAAGCTTTAACTTGGTATTCATTTTTGTTCTTCCTCTTGCGGAAATAGAGTGCGATCAATCGCATCACATAAACAATGAATCACCAGTAAATGAACCTCTTGGATCCGCGCGGTACTGGTTGATGGCACACGAATTTCAACATCATTAACACCGACTAGGCCAGCCATATCACCGCCGTCTTTACCCGTTAGGGCAACAATAACCATATCGCGACTTAAAGCCGCTTCCATTGCCTTAATGACATTGGCCGAATTACCGCTGGTTGAAATTGCTAGCAAAATATCACCAGGTTGACCAAGGGCGCGGATCTGTTTAGAAAATATTTCGC
>JABSRS010000280.1 GCA_013214885.1 Gammaproteobacteria bacterium | reverse complement strand
AGCACCATTAACTGTGTTTAGAACGCCTTATCGAATTGACATTATGCAACCGCAATACTTTGTGCTTGATGATTTAGCGCATTTGACGGCATTAACCAAACTTGACTTAATGGCCATCGTTAGAGAAGCGATTGAACTAGGCTTACTGCCGGCGAAATTCCCAGCTAAAGTAAGCTAAACTAAATTAATAATAACGAACAAGACAATAAAATTATGAGTTTAAGTGAACAAAAATGTGAAGCCTGTCAGGCTGGAGCCCCAAAAGTATCAGATGATGAGCTAGCGAGTTTAATCAGTCAAATTCCAGATTGGGCACCGATTGTGGTTGATGGCGTAATGCAGTTACAACGCGAATATAAATTCAAAAACTTTAAGTTAGCTTTAGCTTTTACCAATAAACTAGGTGCGTTAGCTGAAGCTGAGTTTCATCATCCTGGTATTTTAACCGAATGGGGCAAAGTAACAGTAACTTGGTGGACCCATGCGATTGGTGGTTTACATCAGAACGATTTCATTATGGCGGCAAAGACCGACCAACTGCTCGATTAATCACTGTTGTTAGCGACAAAAAAAAAGCGATAACTGAGGTTATCGCTTTTTGTGTTTGCTAAGTGTTAAAAGCTGATTTAAAATATCTCTATTATTTTGTTGGGATCATCACTATCCCTGTTATTTATTAAAGAGATCCTATGAGTTTAGTA
This sequence comes from Gammaproteobacteria bacterium, assembly GCA_013214885.1. GTDB lineage: Bacteria > Pseudomonadota > Gammaproteobacteria > Enterobacterales > Psychrobiaceae > Psychrobium. The sequence continues at coordinate 4,128 of JABSRS010000280.1, read as the reverse complement.
CCAATGACCGAGCAAGGTGCGGTAGCACTTCGCGTTGAACTAGAGCATTTAAAAACTGTGTTACGTCCAAGAATTGTTAATGACATTGCAATTGCCCGTGATCACGGTGACTTAAAAGAAAATGCTGAATATCATGCTGCTCGTGAAGAGCAAGGTTTTTGTGAAGGTCGTATTCAAGAAATCGACGGCAAGTTATCAAATGCGCAAGTGATCGACGTTACATCAATCCCCAATAAAGGTCGGGTAATATTTGGTACAACCATTACGGCGATTGATCTTAACGATGATTCTGAAGTAACTTATCGAATAGTTGGTGACGATGAAGCAAACATTAAATTGAACTTAATTTCAGTTAACTCACCAATTGCTCGCGCCTTTATTGGTAAAAATCTTGATGATGAAGTTGCTGTACAGACGCCAGGCGGTCTTAAAGAGTTCGAAATTATTAAAGTAGAATATATTTAATAAGTTGAAATCTAGGCATAAAAAAAAGGAGCCGAGGCTCCTTTTTTAATTTTGGCTGAAATTAGCCACGCGGCAATACAATCTTTTGGGCTTCACTTGGTTTGAAAATAACCAAAACATGACCAATAGTTTGAACCTGAATTGATTGAGTCTCACGAACAATGGCTTCGATGATTAATTTCTTCATCTCACGGTCACTGGTCGCTACTTTAACTTTAATTAATTCATGGTGATCTAAGGCATTGTCGATTTCGGCGATAACACCTTCAGTCAAGCCGTTTGAACCAAGCTGAACGACAGGCTTTAAGCTGTGAGCTAAACCTTTTAGGTGTTGTTTTTGTTTATTGCTTAATTTCATCTTAGAATAATTCACTGTAGTAGGGTTGAAAAGAGTGTATTTTACCCCCATATCATTTTTAATTCTATTAGCTAAGTCGCAATAACGGCGACATTGAGTAAATAATTAATGAAGCACGAAAGAAAACCCCGTACTAAAAGTAGTAATCGGTGGATTGAGGAACATTTTAACGATCATTATGTTATAAAAGCCCAAAAGTTGGGTTACCGCTCGCGTGCTGTCTTTAAGTTGATTGAAATACAAGAAAAAGACAAACTGATCAAAGAAGGCATGACTGTGGTCGATCTGGGTGCTGCTCCTGGTGGCTGGTCGCAACTTGCGGCTAAAGCTGTTGGCAATAAAGGTCAGATTATAGCTTGTGACCTCCTACCAATGGACGCTATTGCGGATGTCGCCTTTTTACAAGGTGACTTTCGTGAGGAAGCTGTGCTTAATGCATTATTATCACGAGTCGGTGAAGGCAAAGTCGATGTGGTACTTTCTGATATGGCACCAAATTTTAGTGGTAACACCTCGATTGACCAGCCAAAGGCGATGTATTTAGTCGAGTTGGCGCTTGATATGTGCAGACAAGTATTAGCACCTAATGGTAGTTTTGCGGTCAAAGTATTTATGGGCAGTGGTTATGAAGACTACATCAAAGAAATTCGCACGATGTTTAAAACTGTGCGGACCCGTAAACCAGATTCATCGCGTGATCGTTCGCGTGAAGTTTATATAGTAGCGACAGGTTATAAAGTATAGTAACCTAAATATAATGTTTATTAATTTAAAAAGAGAAGAGGTCATACATTGAGTGACATGGCTAAAAATTTAATACTGTGGTTAGTTATTGCTGTTGTATTAATGTCAGTATTTCAAGGTTTTGGTAATGATAGTACTAAAGCTAACCAGTTAGATTACACATCTTTTATTTCTGAAGTTGAACGTGGAAGTGTCGCTAAAATTGATATTAGTGAAGATGGCATCACCATTAATGGTCAACGTCGTGACGGCACAACTTTTGTGACAATCCGTCCAATGGAAGATCCAAAGCTAATAGATCAGCTGATTATTAAAGGCGTTAAAGTTGACCGTAAGGCACCTGAAGAGTCGAGCATGTTAATGTCGATTCTAATTTCATGGTTCCCGATGATCTTGCTAATCGGGGTATGGATATTCTTCATGCGTCAAATGCAAGGCGGCGGTGGCAAAGGCGCAATGTCCTTTGGCAAAAGCAAAGCACGCTTAGTGGGCGAAGATCAAATTAATACTTCATTTGCTGATGTTGCAGGTTGTGACGAAGCGAAAGAAGAAGTGGCTGAACTGGTCGATTACTTGCGTGAGCCGACTAAGTTTCAAAAGCTCGGTGGTCGTATCCCAACAGGTATCTTATTAGTCGGTCCTCCAGGTACTGGTAAGACGCTACTGGCTAAAGCTATTGCAGGCGAAGCTAAAGTACCGTTCTTTACAATTTCTGGTTCAGACTTTGTTGAAATGTTTGTTGGTGTTGGTGCTTCGCGTGTTCGTGATATGTTCGAACAAGCCAAGAAGTCTGCTCCTTGTATTATCTTTATCGATGAAATCGATGCCGTAGGTCGCCAACGTGGTGCTGGTGTTGGTGGTGGTAATGATGAGCGTGAGCAAACGTTAAACCAAATGCTAGTAGAAATGGATGGTTTTGAAGGTAATGAAGGTATTATTGTTATTGCCGCGACTAACCGTCCAGACGTACTTGATCCAGCATTACTTCGTCCAGGTCGTTTCGATCGTCAAGTGGTTGTAAGCTTGCCAGATATTCGTGGTCGTGAACAAATCCTTAAAGTACACATGCGCAAAGTGCCGTTAGGCAACGATGTTAAAGCTAGCGTTATTGCTCGTGGTACTCCTGGGTTCTCGGGTGCAGATTTAGCTAACTTAGTTAACGAAGCTGCCTTGTTTGCTGCTCGCGGTGTTAAGCGTGTGGTTAGCATGGAAGAATTCGAACAGGCTAAAGACAAAATCATGATGGGCGCTGAGCGTAAATCAATGGTTATGCGTGAGTCTGAGAAGAAGATGACTGCTTATCATGAAGCAGGCCATGCGATTGTTGGTCGTTTAGTCCCTGAACACGACCCTGTTTATAAAGTAAGTATTATTCCTCGTGGTCGCGCCCTTGGTGTCACGATGTACTTGCCAGATCATGACCGTGTAAGTCACTCTAAGCTTCATTTAGAGAGCATGATTTCTAGCCTGTACGGTGGTCGTATTGCAGAATCAATCATCTATGGTGAAGACCGTGTTAGTACTGGTGCATCGAACGATATTGAACGTGCCACTGAAATAGCCCGTAAAATGGTTACTCAATGGGGACTATCTGAAAAATTAGGCCCATTACTTTACGCTGACGAAGAAGGTGAAGTGTTCCTAGGACGTAGTGTTGGTAAAAATAAGCACATGTCTGAACACACGACGCGCGCCATTGATGAAGAGATCAGAGCTTTTGTTGATCGTAACTACGAACGTGCACAGAAGCTGCTTGAAGAAAACATTGATATTCTTCATGCGATGACTGCTTGTTTAATGAAGTACGAAACAATTGACGCATTGCAAATTGATGATTTGATGGAACGTAAAGAACCTCGTCCACCTGCTAGCTGGTCTAAAGATGACGAAAAATCAGATGATTCTGATTCATCACCTAGCGCAGCAGCTGATGACAAAGTAGTTGATGAAAAGGTTGTTGACCAAAAAGTTGAGACTGATGAAGTAAAAGACATCGACAAAACTGACCCGTCTACTGATTCGCCATCTAACTAAACTTGATTGAAAGTTAAGGATAATAGCCCCGATATATATCGGGGCTTTTTTTGATAATGAGTAAAGTGATTAAACAATTAAACTTAAATACCCTTCAAGTGATGGGAATTTTAAATGTTACCCCTGATTCATTTTCTGATGGTGGTAAATTTAGCCAACTTGATGTTGCACTTAACCAAGTGCAATTAATGATTGAACATGGTGCTAGTATTATTGATGTTGGCGGTGAGTCGACTCGTCCTGGCGCACCAGATGTTGAGTTAAACCAAGAACTCGATCGGGTGTTGCCGATTATCGAGGCGATTAAGTCACGGTTTGATTGTTTTATATCAATCGATACCAGCAAAGCCCCCGTAATGAAACAAGCAATTGACAGTGGAGCTGATATTATTAACGATGTCAGAGCACTGCAAGAGCCTGATGCGCTAACGGTTGCCGCGAGTTTAAATGTTCCTGTTTGTTTAATGCATATGCAAGGGCAGCCGCGCTCGATGCAACAAGCACCGCAGTATGACAACTTAATGACC
>JABSRS010000279.1 GCA_013214885.1 Gammaproteobacteria bacterium | reverse complement strand
CCATTTTTTCAAGCTCGGCAATGGTGGCGTTAGCGCATAGGACCGCTTTCATTTTTCCTGCGCAATAACGCTGGTGGTAGAACTCTTTGAGTTGTTGTGCTAATTCACCGTTTTCATTTTTGAGTGTCTGATTATTGCCGACCGAAAATTTACTAAACGGATGGTCAGGGTTGATCGATTCTTTGATAACGGCCAAAACCCGTCGATTATCCTCTTTTATTTTCAAGCGAAATTCAGATTCGACGGTTAATATTTCATTGCTGACTGACTGATTGTCTAAAATCGGGCTAACAAAGAAATCAGAGAATCGGGACAAGGCATTATCAAAATATTTTTGTTCAATACTAAAAAAGTAATTGGTGTGCTCACTGCTGGTCCATGCGTTATTCTGGCCGCCGTGATTGCGGATAAATGCCTGATATTCGCTCGTATCAGGGTATTTTTCAGTGCCCAGAAAGAGCATATGCTCGAGCAGGTGGGCGATACCTTGCGTGTGCTGAGGATCATCGAAATGCCCGACATTAATTGCTAACGCAGCCGATGCAAGCTCTGATACTGGCGACGAAATGAGTAGCACAGACAGTCCATTATCAAGAGTTATTAATTTATAACTATTTTTATCGTTAGCTGAACTTATCAAAGAGAGCACCTTGCTGGCTTACTATTAATATTTATTATTAGCTTGTTCGCCCTAGATTGGCAATCAGAGATTGCACAAAATAACATGATTTGAGATGAATAATACGCTAAGTGATTATTTGTTAATCAGTTGTGGGTATGTATAAGACTTTTGCCCAATTCTTAAATGCTTAAACTTTTGTCATGATAGGTTACAATATCCAAAATTAGCTAATTTGATAGTTCGGTAGGGAATTTGATGAAATTATACATAATGCGCCATGGACAGGCACAACCTGTTGCCAAAACAGACCAAGAAAGGCGCTTGACCGAAGCGGGTATTGCACAAAGCAATTTTGTCGCCAACTGGCTCATGAAAGACCTGCCACGCTGTGACATCGATTTTGTAAGTCCCTATCTTCGGGCGCAAGAAACTTATCAGTGTGTGATTAAGCATCTCGAGCCGGCAAGTATCTGCTTAACGCTCGATGAGTTAACCCCAGAGTCTGATCCAAGCGCTTGTGGTGACAGTTTACTGGCTTATTGTGCGCAGCATAAGGCCAATTCGGCATTGGTGGTTTCACACTTACCACTGGTTGGATTGCTGATCGCTGATCTATGCCCTGGGGTGGTCATACCTTCATTTACGACCTCATCGGTCGCCTGTTTAGAGATTGATTTAGAGCAATGGACGGGGAAACTGCTGTGGCATAAAAGCTATGAGCAGCTAGCACAGCATGTCTAAATCAAAATTTCTGATGATCACTCTCAATATCGAGCAAAATTAACAAGGCACCTTGACCACCCCATTCAAGCGGTGCCTGATGGAATGCTAACAAATCAGGATACTGTGCCAACCAATAAGGTGTTCTGGTTTTTAAGACCCCCGTACCAATGCCATGAATGATGCAGCAACATTGAATCTGCTGTTTTTTGCAGGCCTGAAACAGGGCCAAAATTTCCAGTTTAGCCGCTTCTTGGTTAAGACCGTGCAGATCAAGAATCAGTTCAGGGTAGTAGTCACCGCGCCTTAATTTCTTAAGCTCATACTTTTCGACATCCTCGGCACAATAGCGCATTGGGCCAGTATCGCTAAAGTGTGGGATGTAGCCATCAGAAAAATAAAACTCAGCCTGTTTTTCCTGCTTTAGCTGATGCTGTTTGATCCGCTTAATTTTTGGTTGTCTTAATAGCACTTTATCTTGAACCATCGGTTTAATACCGCCTAGATCCATTAATTGGGCCATTGTATTGTCGTCTTGCTTGTCCATGAAATCTTGCTCTTGTTGCTAGCCCTTGAGCTAATCTGATCTATTTAAACCTAATGCTTGGATTATACGCTAATAAGCTGCGAATTTTAACTGGTTTGAAGTGGCGAATCACTATAACCATAGGTTACAATGGCTGATTAAATCAGTGGAGTTAATTTTTTGGAACAACAAATTTTGCAACAGCACATTATTGAAGAAGCAATCGATGAATTAGTGACGATCGGTGATGTTCTGCGTTGGGGATCGAGTCAGTTTAATCATAGCGAATTATTTTATGGCCACGGCTGTGATAACGCTTGGGATGAAGCTGTGGCTTTAACCATGCATGCTATTTCGCAACCGATCGATAGTCCTTCAACGATGCTCGATGCGCGGCTCACAAAATCGGAAAGAGCAGCCATTATTGGGCTATTTACTCAGCGAGTTAACCAACGGATCCCCGTGTCGTATTTGACCAATGTTGCTTGGTTTGCTGGTGAGCAATATTACGTTGATGAACGGGTGTTAGTTCCAAGATCGCCTATAGCAGAATTAATCGATCTAAGCTTTGAACCTTTTCTTGCTGGTAAGCAAGTTCATCGTGCATTAGATTTATGTACAGGTAGTGGTTGTATTGCCATTGCGATGGCGCATAAATTTCAAACTGCCGAAGTTGACGCGATTGATATTTCAAATGATGCGCTTGAAGTCGCCACCATTAATATTTTTGATCATGGGGTTGAAGATCGCGTGATCCCAATGGCTTCAGATCTAATGAATGAAGTGCTGAGAGAAAAATACGACTTAATCGTGTCAAATCCGCCTTATGTCGATCAAGAAGATATGGATTCATTGCCCCAAGAATTTATCCATGAGCCAGCACTTGGCTTAGCCGCTGGTTTTGATGGCCTTGATTTAGTGAAGCGAATCTTAGTCGATGCCACTGATTGTTTAAATGATGGCGGCATCTTGGTGGTAGAAGTTGGTAATTCGCAAATACACATGGAATCTCAATTCCCGCAAGTGCCATTTCATTGGGTTGAGTTTACTCATGGTGGCCATGGCGTATTTATTTTAACCAAGCAACAACTACTCGATTTTAAAGATGTATTTGCGGCGGCATTACAAACACAATAATAATTTTCACAGAGCTTAAATTGTAAGGTTATGGCTCTGTTTTTGAAGGAAGGTTTATGTCAGGTAACAGTATCGGAAAATTGTTTAGCGTCACCACGTTCGGCGAAAGCCACGGGATAGCACTCGGCTGTATTATTGATGGCTGTCCTCCAGGCATTGAGCTCAGTGAAAAAGATTTACAAGTCGATCTCGATCGACGTAAACCTGGGACCTCTAAATTTACAACCGCTCGACGTGAAGATGATATTGTTAAAATTCTGTCAGGTGTTTTTGAAGGTAAAACTACGGGAACGCCAATCGGGCTATTAATCGAAAACGGTGATCAACGCTCGAAAGATTATGGTGAAATTAAAAACCAATTTCGTCCAGGACATGCCGATTATACTTATCAGCAAAAATATGGCATCAGAGATTATCGCGGTGGCGGTCGTTCTTCAGCGCGTGAAACGGCAATGCGAGTTGCCGCGGGTGCGGTGGCTAAAAAGTATCTCAAACAACAGTTTGGCGTAGAAATTCGCGGCTATTTATCACAAATTGGTGACATTAAAATCGACAAAGTAGATTTTGATGTGATTGAAACAAACCCATTCTTTTGCCCCGACATTGATAAGCTCGAAGCGATGGAAACACTAATTCGCAAGCTTAAAAAACAGGGTGATTCAATTGGCGCCAAAGTCACGGTTGAAGCGCATAATATCCCTGTTGGATTAGGCGAACCAATCTTTGACCGCCTTGACGCCGAAATTGCCCATAGTTTAATGAGCATTAATGCGGTTAAAGGGGTCGAAATTGGTGATGGTTTTAAGGTCATTAACCAAAAAGGCTCAGAGCATCGTGATTTAATGACTAAAGATGGTTTTTTATCCAATCATTCGGGTGGTATCTTAGGAGGAATTTCTTCAGGGCAACCTATTATTGCGCACATTGCGATGAAACCGACCTCGAGTATTACCACCCCTGGGCCCAGTGTCGATAAAGACGGTAATGAGATCAATTTAGTGACTAAAGGTCGCCACGATCCTTGTGTAGGTTTGCGTGCGGTGCCAATTGCTGAAGCAATGCTCGCTATTAACTTAATTGATCATTTATTGGGCCATCGCGCTCAAAATTACGACGTAGCATTGAGCACGACAGCCTATGGGATGGCCGATACTGCTGCAAAATAGATGATTTGCGACTATCACCATAAAGCTGCAATCTGGGCTTTATGGCTTAGTCATTTAAGTAGACATTTAAGATCCGTTAATCAAGCTTAGGAATAGACTGTTGCACCGCTATCAAGACTTAATCACCGTTTTTAATCAAACCTTCCAGAGCACTTATAACACCCAGCTTGTTAAAGGGGGCGATGAGCCATTGTATTTGCCCGCAAGCGATGGCGCTAACCGATCTCATCATCAAATCATTTTTGCCCGTGGTTTTTACGCCAGTGCGTTGCACGAAATTGCGCATTGGCTGGTCGCTGGTTCACAACGCAGGTTACTCGAAGATTTTGGCTATTGGTATTGCCCAGATGGCAGAGATCAAGCTACCCAACTTAGTTTTG
>JABSRS010000028.1 GCA_013214885.1 Gammaproteobacteria bacterium | reverse complement strand
ATACATAGCCATAAAAAAGGCAACCACTTGGGTGCCTTTTTTATTATGTTGCTTTCTTATCTTCGCCTGGACGGTATTTTTCACATACACCCATTAAGAAGTTACGCATCATTTGATCACCACAAGGCTTGTAGTTGCGGTGATTACGACTTCTGAAGAATGCGCTTAGTTCTGATTTTGAGAAAGTGAAATCTGCTTTCTTCATAATATCAAGCATGTCTGTCTCGTGCAGCTCTAATGCGATACGCAGTTTTTTCAAAATAATATTATTATTAAGGCGAACTGTTTCAGTACTTGGCTGATAAGGACCTGCGCCTTCTTTAACGCCGCGCTTATGGGTTATGAATCCATCGAGAAAACGTTCTAGTACAATATCGGTACACTCAACATAGCCGTCTTCTAACTCTTTCTTTAATAAATCGCTGATCGCACCAGGCTTTATTTCATAGTCAGCAAAAGCGAATATTTTTACCATATCGGTTTCACGCAAACTTAATGCGTAACGTAAACGACGCAATACTAGGTTGTTCATCATAATTAGCTCCAAAAATTTAGGGCGCTAAACTACCACAGATTGCCCTTAATACCTAACAAAGACCGTCAAAAGCGTGAGCCACTAAACCCAATTATCAATGATTTTTCGGTAATAAAAATACCCCCAATGACCGACACGGCGTAATGGATCTTGTGGAAACTTGGCTAACAGCTGTTGATATAGCGGGAGATAGGCAATCAATACCTCGACAATTGTGTGGTAAAGTACTAGACCAAGCGTGGGGTCAATTCATAAAAAATACCCTGACAGATGGCTTGGAGATAGTTATAACGGTCATGGTGTGGCAGCAGAAATTATAATTTATTTTGAATAATGGATAAGATAATGGATTTTAAAACAATAAGCTTCGGCTCACCTCAGTATCAACAGTCACTAGCATTAAGACAACTGGTCCTGAGAACACCGTTAGGATTAATCTTATCTGAGATAGATCTACGCAATGAAGATCAGCAGCTCCATTTTGGTATATTCGACCAAGCGGTACTGGCGGCTTGTGTGGTGATAAAACCAACCAACAGTGGTGCCATTGCAAAACTAAGGCAAATGGCGGTTGCTAGTGGTTTTCAGGGCAAAAATATCGGAAAAATACTACTTAAGTCGGTGGAACAAGCACTAAAAGAGCACTCTTTTTCGACCATCGAGCTGTCTGCTCGAACAACGGCGATCGGTTTTTATCAAAAATTTGGTTACCAGATCAAGGGGCAACAATATATCGAACAGAGCATTCCCCACATCAAAATGACCAAGGTTTGTTAGCAACGACCCAATCGCTGCTAACAAATTTTTAATCGTTAAAGCGCGAAAAATCGTGTTTCGGTACTGACGGTAATATCTGGGTTGTCATTGGCTTCAATAATAAAAGTCAACTTAGTCACTGGCTGCTTTATATCTTCGGGAGAGGCAGTCAGAGTCAGTACCACATCGAGTAATTCACCAGAGGCCACTTCAATAAGTTGATTTTTACTACTGCTAATGCCGACTAACCCTGTCACTTTAAGTTGATAACGCATAGTTTGCGACGATTTGTTTAAGATCTTCAACTGATAGCTATTTTCAATGTCATCATTATCGTTAATGCGATATAACACATTGCGATCACGAGATATTGATAACTCGACCGCTACCGTATTGACCACGGTTGCCACCATCCCACTAATAACGATTAAAGACAGCACCGCATAGCTAATAATCTTAGCTCTTAACGGCCCCGCACTTTTGCCGGCAAGCTTGGCTTCGCTGGTATAACTAATTAATCCTTTCGGATAATTAAACTGGGTCATCGTTTGATCACAAGCATCGATACAAGCACCGCAATCAATACATTCGTATTGTAAGCCATCTCGAATATCAATACCGACAGGGCAAACATCGACACACAAATTACAATCTACGCAATCGCCAAGCCCTAACGCTTTAGGGTCGTCTTTGCGTTTACGTGCACCGCGCCCCTCGCCTCTATTCTCATCATATGCAACCACCAAGGTTTCATTGTCAAACATCACCGACTGAAATCGTGCGTAAGGACACATGTGGTGGCACATTTTTTCGCGCAACCAACCGGCATTACCATAAGTACAAATGGTAAAAAGCCCAATCCAAAAACTAACGGTTCCAGACCATTGTAGGGTTAACATATCGCTATAGAGCTCTCGAACGGGGACAAAATAGGCGAGAAATGATGTGCCACTAAAGAACGCTACTGCTAGCCATACCAGATGCTTTAACATTTTTTTCGATATTTTCTTGACCGACCAGGGCTGTTTATCGAGGTTGATTCGCTGGTTACGCGTCCCTTCTATTTTTTCTTCAATCCAGATATAACCAAAGGACCAAACCGTTTGGGGACACAAAAATCCACACCAAATTCTACCCAGCCAACTGGTGACAAAGAACAACAAAAAAGTCGCCACCATAAACAAACCAGCAATCAGGGTAAAATCTTGAGGAAATAAGGTCATGCCAAAGACATGAAATTGCAACAAATCAAGGTCGAGTAAAATAGACTGCTTTGAATTAACGTCTAGCCAAGGCAAAGCCAAAAACAACAACACTAGCAAACCACCAATGTTGCGTCTTAATCGTTGAAAGAAGCCTTTTTGCTGCCGCACATAAATAGTACCGTTAGCATTTTTTGGCGCAATAATGAGATCTTGAGGATTTATATTTTGTTTCATGTAATAAATAGTTGAGTTGATTAAAGCTACAACTGAATAGCAATAATCAGACCAAAATTTATTCCTTTGAAAATTAACAACATTAGCCTTTATTAGCGCGGCTGAATGCCACCAAATATAGCTAAACAGCGATATTTCGTGCCTTAAACCTTAAATTGGGCGGGTTATTTGTAGCTTTTTCATTTTAGAACGAAGCGTGCTATCAGGAACCCCTAAAATACTGGCTGCCCCTCCTTTGCCGCCAATGCGCCAGTGACAATGCTTTAACGTTTGATGAATATAGTCTTTTTCGGCATCGGCTAATGAGCCAAAGGATTGCGCTGTTTGTTGGTTATTATCTCTCGTCAGTTGATGTTTTAGATCTATTATCGGGCTTGTTGTTAATATCATTTCACGCTCTAATACATTCTGTAATTCACGAATATTGCCAGGCCAGTTATATTGCTTAAATGTTTGTAACGTGCTGTTACTAATGCCCGCAATACTTTTGCCTAATTTGATATTTAACTTACCAATTATCGACTGACATAACGATTCGATATCATCACAACGCTCACGTAATGGCGGCAACTCTATCGGAAAAACATTAAGCCGGTAATAAAGATCCATCCGAAAAGTACCTTGCTTAACCATTTGTTGTAAATCGCGATTGGTTGCGGCAATAATCCTAATATCAACTTTAATGGTACTAGTGCCACCGACTCGTTCAAACTCTTGCTCTTGAATAACCCGCAATAATTTACTTTGCGCTTCAGCGGTTAACTCGCCTATTTCATCAAGGAATAAAGTGCCATTATTGGCTAGCTCAAACTTGCCCTTTCGCCGTTCTGAGGCCCCGGTAAATGCACCTTTTTCGTGACCAAATAGCTCAGATTCCAATAGACTCGCGGTAAATGCAGCACAGTTAACCTTAACCATGGTACTTTTTTTACGAGGACTTAAACGATGAATGCTTCGAGCCACTAACTCTTTGCCCGTACCGCTCTCGCCTAAGATCAACACGGTACTATCTGTTGACGCTACCAGTTCTAGCTGATTAACCATGTAGGTAAAGGCTTGGCTTAAACCAACTAATCCATCTGCTGACCATTGTTGCTGTAATTCATGCTGCAAGTAAGTGTTTTCCGCCTTGAGCTGTTCGGTTAGCCGGCCAATTTTACTCAGCGCATTACGTAACTCAAGCTCAGCTTTGATCTGTTCACTAACATCTCTAAACACCGCAACGACACCAATAATGGCCTGATCTTTGTAAACGGCGGTTGTGGTATATTCAACGGGGAAATTAGTGCCATCTTTACGCCAAAACACCTCATGACTAACACGACGACTAATACCATCGTGCAGGGTGTTATGTATTTTGCATTCACTCTTGGGATAAGCAGAACCATCAGCATGACTATGATGATGGTATTGATGAATATTCTTACCTAACAATTCCTTGGCTTGCCACCCAGTCATTTGTTCCGCAGCGGGGTTAATAAATACGGCGTGACCATTGAGATCAAAGCCGTAAACCCCCTCTCCGATTGCATTTAGCAACAAGTCTGAGTCGGCGAGATATTGTTTGATATTTGAGTTCATTTTTTTGCCCGCGATATATCGAGGGTTAATCTTAACTCATTTAATTAACCCTGCCAATATCGCGTTTTTGGCTAGCTCAGCTTAAATTGACTGACTACTGATTTAAGCTGGCTGTTGGCACTCGCTAGATTGATCGTTTGAATAGAGCTGTTCTCACCGTTTAGCATCAGCTCAGACGCCATCGTGCTTATCGCTGTCATATTACGAGTGATTTCATCAGCAACACAGCTTTGTTCCTCAGCGGCTGTCGCTATTTGCGTATTTAGATCATTAATTTTGCTGACCGAATCGCTAATATCATCTAGACGCTCAGCGACTACTTCGGTCGTTGTAACCGTTTGCAAACAGGTTGCCTTGGTTAATGCCATGGCATTAATTGCCGCACTAGAACCGCCCCGTAATTTCGCCAACGTTTGTTCTATTTCGGTGGTACTGGCCTGTGTTTTAGCGGCTAATGCTCTAACTTCATCGGCGACTACGGCAAAACCGCGACCAAATTCACCCGCGCGAGCAGCTTCAATCGCAGCATTTAATGCCAGCAAGTTAGTTTGATCCGCGATATCACCAATGACTTTCAATACGTTGGTAATATCAGTGGTATTATTTTCAATCTCAACAATATTAGTTGCTGTGTGCTCAACTTCGCTCACTAGCCGAGCGACGGTAGCCGTTGCCTCCGCAACTGCAGCTTTAGATTCTAATGCCTGAGTATTGGTGGTTTGGGTGAATGAAGCCGTGTCATTACCGTTTTGGGCGACATCACGTGCGGTGGCACTCATTTCTTCAACCGCTGCAACAATCTGATCGGTTTCTGTGGTGTGTTGGATTAAAATTTGGCTATTTGCATCCACTTCTTGCTGAAGCAACTCAACACTAGCACTAATGTGAGTAGATGATTGCAGTACCTCTAGCATCATCGCCTGTAGTTTCGAAATAAACTGATTGATACCTTCCGATATTTGCCCCAGATCGTCATTACTTTCAACAGGCAATCGGCGGGTTAAGTCGCCGTTACCCTGACCTAAATCTAGTACCACCTCTTTAAGTAACAAAATTGGTCGGTATAACCATTGCAAAACGGCAAGTAATACGACAATAGCAATGGCCATCATCACCAAGGATGAGACCACAGCTCGGGTCAATGCGACCTCAAGTTCAGCATAAGCTACAGATTTATCAACGCCGATAAACAAAAACCATTGATTGCCATTAACCAACTCAATCGCTTTGGTGAATGCAATTTTTTCGACCCCTTTAAGCGCGTAATCCAACATCATCTGATCTCGTCTTAGCATGGTTTGTTCTATTGCGGCCATCCCAAAATCTCTGAATCGCGTTCCAGCTACCACTACCTGAGAGTTTGATGCCATCACCTTACCAGCACCATCGGTAATAACAGTAATCGCGCCAGGGTAGTTAATCTCTCTGATAGTATCTTCAAGAATAGTCAGTTCGAGGTCGATTAACGCCACGCCATCGCCCATGCCTTTCATAATTGAAATAACATCGTTACCTGTAGTGGAATCTTTATATATCTCGGTAACATCAGTGACCTGGCTTGTTTTTGCTTGCGAGTACCATGGACGTTTAGTTGGATTGTATTTTTCAATGTTAGCGACACCATCAACCCAAGCGCTACCGACTAATGATGAGTAAGCGCGGCCATCGTCAAAGCCAATAGTTACCTCGGTAACCCCACCAGTAGCTTTAATTAATCGCGCCACTGCCACAAAATTATCTTGATAAATTCCAGAGATATAGCCGTTAGCAAATTTATCAACGACTGTTGCTTTGCTGCTGAACCAATCTTCTATTTTTTGCGCTTCGTATCGAACAATGCGCTGCGTAGTCGTGTTGACATTAGTGATGGTGGCGTCTCTAATTTCAATATATGACAACCAATTTGAGATCAGTAAACAAGTGGCAACCAAGCCTATCATCGCCACAATGAGCATTTTTCTAAAACCTAACAACTTATTCAACCTGAAACCTATAACACCTATAAAACGGATCGCGAAAATAACATTTACGCCATCTATAAACCAGTTCATCAACCCGATATTAATTGATGGTGTGACTCAGCGACTAGATCGTCAATCGCTATAGCATATTTAGTTGTAACATCGGTTTTTCGGTGCTAGGTTTTAAATTAATAACCGCCCTTTTTACCATAGCCTAGGTAGGTAAAGTTCCACGTTAAATCTATCGGTGTCCACCATTTAGCAACGCCAGTTTCTTTATCGGTATGACGATAGTAACCAGCACGTGGCGGCGGATCGATGTGGTAACTCACTTGATATTTTCCGACACCATCAAGTTTAATATTACTCGCATAATGAGGGCCATCAGAAGCACTCATAGGCATAAAGGTGCCCATGGTAGACCAACTACCGTCAGCCTTGCTAATGGTATAGCTAATGGTTAAATAAGGGATCCATGCACCTTCACCAAAGCCATGTTGATTATCTTTGGTCGCGTGAATATCTGCCTCTAAATGAATATCGGCCTCGCCCATACCTGGTAACATTGGGGCCATTAATACGGGTTGAATATATACCGCGTTAATTTCCATTCCGTGCATCTCGACGGTGCCAACGACAACATCGCCCGCGGTTGCGCTACCGACAAGGGCTAAAGTACCCGCGGCTAATAATTTAAGTGTTTTGATGGTGATAATCCTATCTGCTAATCTATTGTTTGATGTTCTCACAGATCTCTCATTAACACCCAGCCATCTTAATGCTAATCGTTATCAATTAGATCTATGTCAATTTGTGAGATCGATTAAACGAAAAAAGCCGAGTTATTGCTAACTCGGCTTTTAATATTAAGGTTTGTAGATATTAAATAACGCGTGAGAACTGCTGCTGGCGCGCTTTATCACGTAAGTAAACATCAAAACACATACAAATGTTACGAATTAACAATTCACCTTTAGGGGTTACTGTTAACTTACGGTCACCATAAGTCACTAATTCGTCATTGATAAAGGTTTGCAGTAGCTTCATGTCTTCAGCAAAGTAATCTTCAAACTTAAGATCCCACATTTCTTCAATGGTAGAGAATTCTAATTCGAAATGACAAATAAGCTGCTTAATCACTTTACGACGAATAAAATCATCTTCGTTTAAGCTAACGCCTTTCCATAATGCATGTTCGTCATTATCGATATCACGATAGTACTTATTAATATCTTTTTGGTTTTGGGCGTAACAGTTACCAATTTGGCTAATCGCCGAGACACCTAAACCAAGTAGATCACATTCTTCTTGGGTGGTGTAACCTTGGAAGTTACGGTGTAACTTGCCATTATTTTGCAAAATTGCCAACTCATCATCAGGCTTGGCAAAGTGGTCCATCCCAATATATTGGTAGCCAGCTGCGACCAATTGATTAATGGTGTTTTCTAGAATTTGCAGTTTTTGACGTGGTGTTGGCATGTCTTCATCTTTTAACTTACGTTGTGCTGCAAATACCGATGGTAAATGCGCGTAGTTAAATACTGACAAGCGGTCAGGAGACAATTCAATCACTCGTTCAATCGTTTTGGCGAACGTTTCTTCGGTTTGATGCGGCAGACCGTAGATTAAATCAATACTGGTCGATACAAAACCAAGCTCTTTGGCCCGGGCAATCATCGCAAAAATAAATTCTTCTGATTGTTCACGGTTTACTGCTTTTTGAACGTCTTTATTAAAATCTTGAACGCCTAAACTAATGCGGTTAAAACCGACTTCGCGTAGATGATCTAAGGTATCGAGCTCAATTTCGCGCGGATCGATTTCAATACTAAACTCGCCTTCATCGGCAAAGTTAAATTCGCTTCTTAATAACGCCACTAATTTTGAGATTTGGTCTTTGGTTAAGAATGTTGGTGTGCCGCCGCCCCAGTGCATTTGGATGACTAACTGATGTTTGAATAACTTAGCACGCTGTTTGATTTCACGAGCCAGGAACTCTAAATAATGGTCAGCTTTGTGGCTATGGCGAGTAATAATTTTATTACAACCACAGTAATAACAAAGCATGTGACAAAATGGAATGTGAATATATAACGATAATCTATCACTCGTGCTACCGTCGATAGCAGTTACTAAATTGTCCATAGTAAATGAATCATCGAACTCTAACGCGGTAGGATACGAAGTATAACGAGGACCGCTGTAATTGTATTTCTCAATCAGCGCCTGATCCCATTGAATTTTCTTTTGCACTTTACATTCTCCAGAGAACTTCTCAATTTTATGCGGCATTATTGTATAGATAGCGCTTACAAACTTTGATCAATAGCAACAAATTAACAGTCATCAAAGTTGATCCTAGATCAATTTCGTTGCACACTTTATTAAACAGCAATAGGAATTGATGCGATGACGCTAGCAAGAGCAAAAACCAAGGAAGAAAAACAAGAGAAACATCAAGCTATTATCAATGCTGCTAGAGAATTATTTGAGCAAAATTATTCTTTACCTACCGTCGCCACTATTGCAAAAAAGAGCGGCCAAGCTAAGGGAACGGTTTACCTTTATTTTCCGACCAAAGAATCTATTTTCCTCACTCTACTCCAGCAACATTATAAAACATGGTTCAGCGATATCGAGCAAACTCTTACTAACACCCATAGTCTATCGACTTTGTTAAATTGTATTGTTCACTCTGCCGCTAAAGATCCGTTATTTTTCAATCTTGCCAGTTTATCTTGCTCGACTTTAGAACCCGCTGCCGATCCTGAATTTGTGATCGACTATCACCAATGGTTTAATGAAGAACTACTTAATATAGCCACTTTGCTTAACCAACAATTTTCAATGTTAAGCAAGCCCCACTGCTTAAGTCTAATGACCGACAGTCATGCACTTATATTAGGATTGTGGCAACAAAATCAAAAAAATGGTCAATACTTTTTTACTGAGCAAGCAACTTCTGCCTTAGCCCGTTTGTGGAAAGGCTATTTTGCTCAGTAAAATGTCAACATAGGATTATAATAATAATGAAACTAGTTTTAACCACTATTGCCGCCGCACTACTTTTAGCGGGCTGTGAAACGACCACAACAGCACCTGAGTCACATAACTATGATCAAGCAGCCACAACTGGCGAGTCAAAGTCACAACCCAGTAAAACTGTATCAACAGTCCCCAAA
Source organism: Gammaproteobacteria bacterium (assembly GCA_013214885.1). GTDB lineage: Bacteria > Pseudomonadota > Gammaproteobacteria > Enterobacterales > Psychrobiaceae > Psychrobium. Next base: position 7,725 of record JABSRS010000028.1, on the reverse strand, counting down.
ATAACAAAAAAACAGCCAGCGGCAAGGATCATTCAGGGCTTTGAAAGTACTCAACAAGAACACCAATACGACATGGCTGCAACGCTTGGTGAGTCGACTTACCAAGCCCCCGCAATTGAACCACAAGATTTAAGCACCATTATTGACCAAAGCTGGCGCTTTCGTCGTCAACTCGACGCTAACAACAAGCCACTCGACTTAGCAACACTTGAAGACTTATCACCCCAGGCTTTGGCCAGTAAACATCAGCAGCACTTAACTTTTTTGGCCCAATTAGATCACATTGATCGCGATAAACTATCACCAGAAGACGATATTAATTGGCAAATATTACGAGCTCAACTTCAGGATTTAGCCGATCGCTACCGCTACAAAACCCATTATATGCCAATTACCTCAGAATATGGTTTCCATGTCGGCATTAGTAACATTGCCTCTGAATTTGATTTTTCCACCATTGAAGATTTCGAAAACTATTTAACCAAACTGACCCATGTTCAGCGTTATTTTGATCAGCAAATATACTGGATGCGCCAAGGAATCAAAGAAGGTTATACCCAACCCAAAGCAGCTATTAAGGGTTTTGAGCAAACGATTGCGACCTATATTACGGACGACATTGCAGAGAGCAGTTTTTACCAACCGTTTAAAAATATTAAATTAGCGATTTCAGACCGTGAAAAAGTGCAGTTGCAAACCCGGGCCAACAAAATCATTAAGCAGCAGGTTATCGCCAGTTATCAAAAATTCTATGATTTTATGACCAAAGAATACATGGTCAAAGCCCGCGCTAGTGTTGGCGCAGCGGCGATGCCCAATGGTATCGAGTTTTACAACAATCGGATCAGACACTTTAGTACCTTAGATCTCAATGCCGATCAAGTTCACCAACTCGGCTTATCAGAAGTGGCTCGAATTAGAGCGCAAATGGATAAAATCATTAAAGAGTTAAAGTTTGAAGGCAGCTTTGCCGATTTCTTACACTTTTTACGGACCGATCCGCAGTTTTACGCCACCACACCGCAACAGTTACTCGAAAAAGCCGCTTGGCTAGCCAAGAAAGCCGATGCAATCTTGCCTAAATTATTTAACACCTTGCCACGCACTCCTTACGGGGTTGAAGCGGTTCCTGCAGCCATTGCACCAAAATATACAACGGGTCGCTATAAAGGTGCTAGCAATGACAACGAACCTGGTTATTACTGGGTTAATACCTACGCGCTCGATAAGCGTCCACTGTATGTTTTACCCTCGTTAACCCTGCACGAAGCAGTACCCGGTCATCACTTACAAATATCACTAAATAAGGAATTAACCGACTTGCCAGAATTTCGTCGTGAGTCATACATTTCTGCGTTTGGAGAAGGATGGGGACTTTATGCTGAATACCTTGGGGTCGAAGCCAATTACTACAGCACTCCTTATGAGCAGTTTGGCCGTTTAACTTATGAAATGTGGCGCGCCTGTCGTTTAGTCGTTGACACGGGGATCCATGCCAAAGGTTGGACTCGCCAACAAGTACTCGATTATATGACTCAAAATACTGCACTATCATTGCACAATATAACCACCGAAACGGATCGTTATATTACTTGGCCAGGACAAGCATTAAGTTACAAAATTGGTGAACTAACTATTAAACGATTACGCAGTAAGGCTGAGACTAGCCTTGGTGATAAGTTTGATATTAAAGAGTTCCATCAGCGCGTTTTAGCGCAAGGCTCAGTGCCACTAACGATCTTAGAGCAACAGATAGAGCAATATATCAAAGAAAAGATATAATATACAAACCAAAATTGACTTAGATCAAGTTTGTTTTTTAATCTTTTTTAATCTTTTTTAATTGTATGGCATGATACCAGCATATAAATGACCAACTAATTTTGGTTTAAGCCGAAGCGCACTTCGCCTAAGTTTCCACTGCGGAAATAGGGCACTTGCGCCGTGACCAGCGAGTCGCCAGGGCAGTTAATAGAAATATATCTGTCTCCCGTATTTGGAAAGGTATTCAGTATGCAGCTAAGTGACTCTTTTGGTCGCAAATTTTACTATTTGCGGCTTTCCATAACCGATGTTTGCAATTTTAAGTGTGAGTATTGCCTGCCCAACGGCTATCAACACGATAAAAAAAATTGTTTTCTGTCGCTCGATGAAATTCGTCGTACCGTTACAGCCTTTGCGCAAGTTGGTACTGAAAAAATCAGGATCACCGGTGGCGAGCCCGCACTTCGAAAAGACCTAACTCAAATCATCCAAACCATAAGTGCGATTGATGGGATCAAGAAAATAGCCATGACCACTAATGGCTATAATCTGGCGAAAAAAGCCCAAGAATGGAAAGATGCCGGTCTCAATCAAATAAATATCAGTGTCGATAGTTTAAATCCTCATTCGTTTAATAAGATCACCGGGGTTAACCGCTTTGACGATGTGATGCGCGGGATCGACAAAGCGCTTGAAGTCGGTTTTGACAAAATAAAAATCAATTCGGTGCTGATTAAAAACTTCAATGATCATGAACTGTCACTATTTTTGGAATTTGTAAAACAACGTCCCATTGAAATGCGTTTTATTGAATTAATGGAATGTGGTGAAACCAACAGCTTTTTTGAAAAACATCACTCGTCTGGCAATACCATTAAAAACAATCTCGAATCATCGGGCTGGGTCCTTAATGATAAAGCCAAAGATGATGGCCCTGCATTGGTTTATAGTCACCCTGAATACCTGGGTAAAATAGGCTTAATCATGCCTTACTCTAAAGACTTTTGTGTCACCTGTAACCGATTGCGGGTTAGCTCATTAGGAAAAATGCACCTGTGTTTATTTGGCGATTATGGCACCGACATTCGAGAGCACTTACAACAAGACAGCCAACAGCAGCAGCTAATATCACTATTACATCAAAGTGTCGCGACGAAAGAAGTCAGTCATTATTTACAACAGGGCAACACAGGACAAACTCCGCATCTCGCATCAATAGGCGGGTAAACGAGTTCTCGGGCATTGACTTGATTCAAGTCAATGTAAAAAAGTTAGATTACTGCAAAATCTACATTACAATTAAATGTAGTAGGAGTATCTAACATGAATAACAACAAAGCAGTAAAACAAGAGTTAAACTTGGTGCCATTGGTTGCGTTTATCGCGCCCGTTGTTACCATCATTGTTGCAGCTATTCCTCTACTGACTAGCTAGTAATTTTTCAACTCTTGTTGGCTGTTTAGACATAGCGAAAAAAGAGTTGGCTAAATCACCAGAAGTATCATTATCACGCCGTAATTTATTACGCGGTAAATTTGGATTTGCTAGAACAAACACTAGTGACGCCATTCGATTGCCGTGGAGTATTGGCGAACAGCATTTCATTGACCATTGCACCCGCTGCAATGAGTGTGTCAGTGCATGTCCCGAAAATATTATTGTTAAAGGTAATGGCGGCTTTCCCGAGCTCAACTTTAATCTTGGTGAATGTACCTTCTGCCAAGAATGTCTCGATAGCTGTAACGAACCCTTATTTAGTGATCCCTCCGAGACCAAGGCTTGGTTATACAAAGCTGTAATAGACGATAGCTGTTTAGCCAAAAATAATGTTCACTGCCAAACTTGCCAAGATAATTGCGAACCCTATGCCATTGCTTTTCCACCTCGTATTGGTGGCGCACCTCAACCCAAGATCGATTTATTTGATTGTAATGGTTGTGGTGGCTGCGTTAAATCATGTCCGAGTAACTCGATAAAAATAATCCTGATTAACGAGGGTAGCCATGAATAATTTTACTGGCTTGGTTCTGGCGGGTGGCCGCTCAAGTAGAATGGGCCAAGACAAAGCTTTGTTAGCGGTCGATAATGAAACTTTACTCGATAGAAATGTCAGAATTTTAACCGAAACAGGTTGCCGACAAGTGTTTATTAGCGGCGATCATCAAGGTAACAGACAACAACCTAATGCTATTTCAGACATCCAGTCAGATTTAGGTCCTGTTGGTGGAATTTTAAGTGTGATGCGCCAGTTAATCGATTCAGATCATCAATGGCTAACGATTGTTGCGGTTGATATGCCTAATTTGTCATCCCAGCAGTTAAAGCCCTTATTAAACGATTTACCGCCCAATTCAAACGGTCGTTATTTTAACGATAGCTTGTTTCCAATGGTGATAAAAATCAGCCGACAGCATATCGAAGCGATTGAGCAACAGCTCGCTGGTAACAGCAAAAAATCAAAATCGATCTATCGGCTAGTGCACAATATTGCACTTGAAGCGTTAACCGCTAACGACATGCAAGCGCAACAGTTTATTAATGTAAATACGCCACAACAATGGCAGCAACATTTAGCCAATCAACAGCACATTCAACCACATTCTCAACTAAAGACAAGTAACGAGGTAACTATGGGCCATTTAGCCACCAAAGAATTTAAACCACTAAATATCGCCGTATTAACAGTCTCAGACACCCGCAACGAATCAACAGATACCTCGGGAAAATACCTAGCAGACTCACTGATTGCTGCGGGTCATACCTTAAGCGACAAGCAAATAGTGATCGACGATGTTTACAAAATCCGAGCGGTTATTTCACAGTGGGTTGCCAGTGATGAAGTTCAGGTGATTATTACTACTGGCGGCACGGGGTTTACCTCGCGCGACCGTACCCCAGAAGCGATCAAAGTATTATTTGATCGCGAAATTGAAGGTTTTGGTGAGTTATTCCGCCATATTTCATACACCGAAATAGGGACATCTACCGTCCAGTCTCGTGCCTTTGGTGGTTTTGCTAATGGCACCTCTATTTTCAGTTTACCAGGCTCAACAGGAGCTTGTCGTACGGGCTGGGGAGGTATTTTGCTAGAACAGCTAGACATCCGTCATAAGCCATGTAATTTTGCTGCTCACGTTAAACAGGTATAACTCAATGTCGACTCTTACTCATTTAAACGCCAATGGCGAAGCCCACATGGTCGATGTCACTGATAAACTGATTACCGAACGTGAGGCTCGCGCCCAAGCCGTGATCAAAATGTCAGCGCAGACGCTAGCCATGATTGTCGATGGCAAGCATCATAAAGGTGATGTCTTTGCCACAGCTCGCCTTGCGGGCATTATGGCAGCCAAGAAAACATCTGACATTATTCCGCTGTGCCACCCATTGATGCTGACCAAAGTTGAAGTAGATCTGATTGCACAACCTGAACTAAATCAGGTCAAAGTATTAACCCGTTGTAAGTTATCTGGCAAAACGGGGGTTGAAATGGAAGCATTAACCGCAGCAACCGCGGCAGCACTTACCATTTATGACATGTGTAAAGCGATCCAAAAAGATATGGTGATCGAACAGGTTAAATTATTAACCAAAACTGGCGGAAAGTCAGGTGACTGGAGTTGTGAGGACTAAATGTTAACGATTGTATTTTTTGCCCAGACCAGAGAGCTGGTTGCTTGCGACAACATTGAGCTTGAGTTCAATTCGTCATTATCAGCATTAGAAACTATCCGTAGTCAGCTTGCTTCGAAAGGAGACAAGTGGGATCTTGCCTTACAACAAGACAAGCTACTGGTAGCCGTAAACCAAGAAATGAGCCCATGGGATACTGTGATAAAAGACGGTGACGAAGTGGCCTTTTTTCCACCAGTAACTGGCGGATAAGGATCTATTGTGATTAGTGTTCAAACGGCCGATTTTGATATCGCCAAACTCTATCAACAAATGAGTAATAACCAACTCAACCCCAACGGTTATGGTGCGGTGGTTACTTTCGTTGGCAAGGTCCGCGATTTTAATCAACAACAGCAAATAGGGGCAATGACTTTAGAACATTACCCTGGCATGACCGAAAAATCGCTCGAAGCTATTGTTGAGCAAACGAAAGCTCGCTGGCCGATTGGTGAGCCGATTATTATTCATCGCGTCGGTGAATTAGCCCCAGGTGATCAAATTGTTTATATCGGTGTGGTCAGTGCCCATCGCAAAGCTGCTTTTGAAGCCTGTGAGTTTTTAATTGATTATTTAAAAATCAAAGCACCTTTTTGGAAGAAAGAACAAACCGAGACTGGTTACCAGTGGGTCGACGCCAGAGAAAATGATACCACGGCCGCCGATCGTTGGTCACAAGGCAATCATTAATGCGAATGACTCGAGGGCTGCTATTTTTATGCTTAATCTCATTATCTGCGACGAGTTATGCGGGTGAGTTAAAGCTTGCTGTTGCCGCCAATTTCAAAGCCACGATTGAAAAAATAGTGGCTAAATTCGAGCAACAAACCAAGCATAAAATCACCATAACTAGTGCATCCTCGGGAACCTTGTTTAGTCAGATATCGCACGGAGCTCCGTTTGATATTTTCTTGTCGGCCGACAGTGAGCGACCAATAAAATTAGTCAAAAATAATCTCGCGCTAGCGGATTCTCGATTTACTTATGCGATTGGCCAGTTAGCTTTTTGGACCCCAAAAACTCAATTGACATCGCAACAGTCTATTATTTCATACATTGACTCACAAAAAGGTAAGTTAGCAATCGCCAACCCGAGACTTGCGCCATACGGCAAGTCCGCACACATCTTCATTATAAAAAACAACTTGGCTTTAGCGGTGAAATCGACATTGATTAACGGTAACAATGTCGCACAAGCTTTTCAGTTTGTTGAATCAGGCAATGCTCAGTCTGGCATGATTTCTTATGCTCAATTACGAGCTGCTGGCATATCGTCTGACTATATATTGCTGCAACCAACGAGTTACCCGCGAATAAAACAGCAAGCTGTCATTTTAAAAAATAGTAAAAATATTGCCCTCGCGCGTCAGCTCATGGACTTTATCAAAACCAAAAATCATCAATTAATTATTGATGCTGGCTACCTCATGGAGACCAATAATGTCGACTGATTTAATGGCGTTATTTTTAACCTTAAAGCTGGCTTCGCTAACCACGATCTTACTGTTGGTCATTAGCCCATTTATTGCTTGGTGGTTAGCCAAAAGTAAATCGAAATTACGGCCATTTTTTGAAGCGCTTGTTGCCTTGCCTTTAGTGTTACCACCAACCGTAATCGGCTTTTATTTGTTATTAGCGTTCTCGCCAAATTATTTACCGGGTGCCATGTGGCAATCGTTAACAGGAACCACATTAGCATTTAGTTTTAGCGGTTTATTAATTGGTTCGCTGATCTATTCATTACCTTTTGTGGTGCAACCGCTCCAAGCTGGGTTTGTCACGCTAGGCAACAAGGAATTAGAGGCGGCTACCACGTTAGGAATGTCAAAATGGCAACGTTTTCGCCATATCGTACTCCCCATGACCAAACGCAGCTTTATGTTGGCCGCCGTGATGGGATTTGCGCATACCCTCGGAGAATTCGGTGTCGTATTGATGATCGGGGGTAATATTCCTGGCGAGACTCAAGTTTTAGCGATCGCGCTATTTGAACACGTTGAGGCGATGGAATACCAACAGGCTCACAATATGGCTGCGGGACTGCTTATTAGCTCCTTAGTGATGCTGTTACTCATTTACACCGTGTTACAGCGCAAGGATCAGCAATAATGTCACTTCAAGTCGATATTTGTCATATCAATACTCATTTTAGCCTCAAGTTAAAATGCCAATTCCCCGCCACAGGAATTAGCGGAATTTTCGGTCACTCTGGTACTGGAAAAACCACCTTGCTGCGCTGTATCGCAGGATTAGAACCAGCGGCCAGTGGCTCAATTAACTTTCACGACC
>JABSRS010000278.1 GCA_013214885.1 Gammaproteobacteria bacterium | reverse complement strand
TTCATTAAAACGTACAAAAAAGGTGATCAGAAGCACGCTATCTGTGTGTTGTGGTTTGTTTAATGACCAATGGCTAATTTCAATTAACTATTATGAGATCATGATTATTAGCAGTGATTTCTTTATTTGATATGCTAGAATTAAATAACCATCAATTTTAGAATCATATTTTACGTGAAATCATTATCTTATTTGCTTTTAGTTATTATTTGTTTGCTTAGTGTCAGCGCATCTCAAGCGCAGGTACTTAGCGACTTATATCGTGCTCAATTACCTGTCGTTAACCAAAGTGTTAACCAACGTAATAAAGTCATTGAACAATTATTTGCTAAAGTTATAGTAAAAGTTTCTGGTAGTAGTCAGTCATTAACCAATTCAATGATCAGTGCTCAATTAAAGCAAGCGTTGCAATATACTGTTGAATTTAATTTTAGCCGGGTCGATAGCATCCTTCATTTAAATGCGTTATTTAATGAACAATTGGTTGATCAATTATTAAAGAACTCAGGAGTGTCAATCTGGGGCAGTCGCAGACCTACCGTGATGCTGTGGCTGGCGAGTGAGGATGAGCAAGAACAACGAATCTTAATCAGTGAGAATAGTGAATTGGACTACTCCGATAAAATTATCGCTCATGCATTGAACCGTGGTTTACCGTTATTACTACCCGTTTGGGATCTTGAAGATCAGCTTCAGGTTAATTTGACCGATATATGGGGATTATTTTCAGATAAAGTAGCGAGTGCAAATTTACGCTACCATTCAGATTTTATGATAATAGCAAAAGCTTACCGCTCAGGAGTTTCGTTCAGAACTGATTGGGTTATTTATAAATCTCCGATTAATGTTGACGCGTTTGATATTCAACCGGCGCAGATTATTGGATCTGGCTCTGATGAATTTGCGACCACCGAACAAGCACTGCTGGCTATTGTTGATCAGACTAGTGATTTCTTTTCTCGTCAATACAGTGTTGACACGCAAACTCAAAGTGGCACCATCGCATTCAATATCACCAATGTTGGTTCGATCGAAACATATGTCGAAGTGTCTAATTATTTAATGTCGCTCAAAGCAATCGAGTCATTACAAGTCTCGATGATTTCACAGGGTATCTTTACTTTTCAACTAACAATACTCGGTGATACCCAGTCACTTCTCGATGTGATTGGATTAGACGGTAAGTTGATTAACCAATCATTTGGCTTTGGTTCGCAACCTTTATTATTTAACTGGCATAAGAATTTATCCAAAAAATCCGATATTGTTGCCACTAATTGAATGACAGTGGACAATATTTATTCTATCACACAGCGCATTAAGTCAATTAGTTGCTTGTGATATTCTGGCAATGTTATTATTACGTTGTTTAAAATAGTTAAAGAGAACACGGCTTGACTAATCCTCGGCAATTATCACTACCAGTTTATTTACCAGATGATGAAACGTTTAAAAGTTTCTATCCTGGTGATAACAATGAAATGCTGTCTTTTCTGTCTTCAATATCGCAAGACGAAGACAGCTCGTTTGTTTATTTATGGGGGGGCCCTAAATCGGGTAAGACTCATCTACTGCATGCCTGCTGTGCAGCAGCACAAGATCAGGATTTAAGCACTTTTTATATCCCATTCGAAATGTTCCCAAGCATGAGCTGTGCAGTGCTGGAAGATCTCCACCGCGTGTCTTTGGTCTGTCTAGATAACATCGAACACGTGGCAGGCAACCCAATGTGGGAAGAGGCGATATTTGACTTGTACAATAGAGTTAAAGAAGCAGGCGGCAAACTTATTGTTAGCGCAAATCACGCCCCAGGCCAAGGCGCATTTAACTTACCAGACCTTGTTTCTAGGTTAAGTTGGGGTATCAGCTACCATGTTAAATCAATGTCTGATAACGATAAACTCATCGCGATGCAGCGTCGTGCTGAATCTCGTGGCTTAGTGTTAGCTGACGACGTAGGACGGTACCTGTTTAACCGTCTCGATCGTGATTTAAGGACATTATTTGATACCTTGGACCGTTTAGATAAAGCCTCATTGCAAGCGCAACGAAAGTTAACCATTCCGTTTATTAAAACGACACTAAAACTATAATAAGTGCCTGACTAAGATCAGGCTCTAGTTTTATAACACTTGTCGATTAGTACCTCTTTAGTTATCTGTATGCAACAACCAGTCTGGTAATTTGTTATATTCTTAACTTGCACGTTAATAGACGATCGGTCTATTATGTCCCGATGAATAAATTAGCTATAACACCACGTCGGGGCAGACCGCCTAAGATATTGCGTGAAAATCAAGATACCAAAGCGGAATTAATCCGCAGTGGCCTCGAACAACTTACTGAAAATGGCTTTGCTTCATCAGGAATAGACCTGATCTTGAAAAAGGTTGGCGTGCCAAAGGGCTCTTTTTATCATTACTTCGCGAGTAAAGAAGCATTTGGCCAGGCGGTACTTGAAAATTATGCCAACTATTTTGCCAATAAACTAGATAACTATTTAGTGGATCAATCTTATCCGGCATTAATACGGATCGGCAATTTTGTCGAAGACGCTAAAACTGGCATGCTTAAATATCACTTCAAGCGTGGTTGCTTAGTGGGTAACCTTGGCCAAGAAGTCGATTCGCTGCCCGAGAGCTTTAGGCCACAGTTAATAGCAATATTTGTTTGTTGGCAGCATCGCTTAGCAACTTGCCTTAAAGAAGCTCAAATTGAGCAGCAGCTTTCAAATGATACTGATTGTGAATTATTAGCAGATAATTTTTGGATCGGCTGGGAGGGCGCTGTAAGCCGAGCAAAACTGGTCCAGAGTACTAATCCCTTACAAAATTATTTTGATTTTTTTATGGCGGGTTTACCACGGTAAAAAAATTCGCAATTAAAAGACGATCGGTCTAATTAGGGGGTTCTATGTTTCATGGCATGTTAATAGAGAAAGATGATCAAGGTTATCGAGCAACTATCAAAGAAATTGAGGATAGTTTACTAAGTGAAGGAGATGTCACGGTAGCAGTATCACATAGCACGATTAATTATAAAGACGCTTTAGCTATCACTGGCAAAGGCCCTGTCGTGCGGAAATTCCCATTAGTGCCAGGAATTGATCTTGCTGGCATTGTTGAGAAAAGTGACAGTGATAAGTTTAACGTTGGTGATAAAGTATTGCTCAATGGTTAATTCCTCTGCCCGATGCTTTTTCCCCGCGCCAGGCGATGGCAATCGGCACTGCCGGTTATACTGCAATGCTCTGTGTTATGGCACTAGAAAAACATGGTGTAACCCCAGATAAAGGGGAAATACTGGTCACTGGTGCCAATGGCGGGGTTGGCAGTTATGCCATCGCTATATTGGCAAAGCTTGGCTACACCGTTGTTGCGTCAACTGGCAGAGTCGAGCAAGCAGCGTATCTCAAAAAATTAGGGGCATCAGAAGTCGTCAGCCGTGACGGATTGTCATCAGCGGGTCGTGCGCTCGCTAAAGAGCGTTGGGCCGGTGCAATCGATTCTGCTGGTAGCCATACTCTTGCTAATGTTTGTGCGAGTATGAAATACGGCGGAGTTGTTGCTGCCTGTGGCTTAGCTCAGGGCATGGATTTACCTGCAACAGTCGCCCCTTTTATATTACGAGGTGTGACGTTAGTGGGCATTGATAGTGTGATGCGTCCGATTGAAGATCGCCTTGATGCATGGCAACGGCTGTCTGAAATTTTAGATCCTGCGATCTTTGATGATATTTCTAACGATATCAGTTTAGCCGAAGTATTTGAGGTCTCACAAGATTTAATAGCAGGTAAAATTCGTGGTAGAGTGGTCGTTGATCTCAGTAAGTAAATAATCAAAAGGTGGCTATTTAAATGAATAAATAGCCACCTTTTGCTGTTAAAAGACCAATTATTGAACCAGGTTATTTTTCGTCTTTTTTCTTTCTAATACTTAATCCGAGCTCGCGGCCACGGAACTTTGCAAAGTACATACAACCAACACAACTCATCGTCGCAAGAACCAGTTCAATGATTACAAATAACCGTTCATCAGGGCGATCCCAAATTAGCGTCAGACCATGCAATAAATAAAACAAAATAATAAACGTAGCCCAGGCAAAAGTGTACGGATTGCGTTTAATAATACCAGCTAATGGTAATAACAGCGGGCCAACGGTCAACAGTAAGGTGGTTAGTTTCCCCATCTCCGATGGCACAAATACCAAATGCCATAATGGCAAATACATCAAAAGCCCAAAGTATCCAAAGAGTGCTAAATTCATAAAGTGCTTGGTTTTAGCTTGCATTTCGACTGTTTGCATTAAAGGATACTCAACACTTGTTCTGGTGGGCGTCCGATGGCAGCTTTTGAATTAGCCAGCACGATAGGACGTTCTATTAATTTAGGATTAGTGTGCATCGCTGCAATTAATTGCTGATCGGTGCAATGACTATCACCCAAATTGAGTTCTTTATATAGATCTTCTTTAGTTCGCATCAACTGACGCGGCTCTAGATTTAACAATCTTAAAATCTCGGTTAGTTGCAACACCGTTGGCGGTTGCTTTAAATATTCAACTACGGTTATTTCACAACCATGTTGTTCCAGTAACGCTAATGTTTGTCGACTTTTTGAACATCTTGGGTTATGGAAAATTGTAACTTGAGTCATCACTAATCTCTTGGCTAATTATTAGGGGGGATCTTTGCTTAAATCTTCAGTTTTTTCAAGTCATCTCTGATAATTCTTAACTGCCTGACCCGTGCTTGAATCTTGGCTGTGACGATATGGTCGTCTTTGACGAGGTTATGCGCGGCATAAAGGTGCTTTAACGCTTGTTCATGGCCACCGTAAAGCGCTG
>JABSRS010000277.1 GCA_013214885.1 Gammaproteobacteria bacterium | reverse complement strand
AAAGATTGTGGCCAGAGTTATTGCGGTAGCAAATCAAAAAGGCGGGGTCGGTAAAACGACCACTGCAGTTAATTTGGCGGCATCGCTAGCAGCGACTCGTCGAAAAGTATTATTAATCGATCTTGACCCTCAAGGCAATGCAACGATGGGCAGTGGCGTCGATAAATACGACGTGCCAATGACCGTTTATGATCTGTTAGTTGATGAAAAGCCAATCGAAGAAGTGATGGTTAAAAACACTTCGGGTAAATATGATTTAGTCGCAGCAAATTCAGATGTTACCGCGGCTGAAATTAAATTGATGGAATTTTATGCGCGGGAAGTGCGGCTTAAAAACAGTTTAAAGCCGATCCTTGATCAATATGATTATATTTTCATTGATTGTCCGCCGGCGCTTAACTTATTAACCATTAATGCAATGTCGGCCGCTGACAGTATCTTGGTGCCAATGCAGTGTGAATACTACGCCCTTGAAGGCTTAACGGCGTTAGTTGATACCATTGGTAAGCTTGCTGCGGTGGTTAATCCAGATTTAGTGATCGAAGGTATTTTGCGGACGATGTACGATCCGCGTAATCGTTTAGCCAATGATGTTTCTGATCAGTTGAAGCAGCACTTTGGTGACAAAGTTTACCGTACGGTCATTCCACGTAATGTTCGTTTGGCAGAAGCGCCAAGTTTTGGCGCTCCGGCGATGTATTATGACAAATCATCAACGGGGGCTAAGGCGTATCTAGCGCTGGCAGGAGAAATTCTTCGCCGCGAAGAGCAAGAATCATTAGCTGTAAATAAAGAGCCGTTAGCCTCATAAGTAGCCGTTAGCTTGATCTGCAGCCATTGGCTTTATAACATACTAAATTAGCGTCTATAGCTGGCCTACCAGTCTTAAAACAAAGAGTACAAGATGTCATTAAAGAAAAGAGGTTTAGGCAAAGGTCTAGACGCATTATTAAGTACTAGTGTTACAGCACGCACAAAGCAAGTTGCTGCTGATAAAGCGCAAGAAACAACACAACAAGCCCCTAAAGAATCAAGCGAACTACAACACCTAGCGATTGAAATCTTAGTCCCTGGTCAATTTCAGCCACGTAAAGACATGGCGCCTGATGCGCTAGATGATTTGGCCAACTCAATCAAAGCCCAAGGCATTATTCAGCCGATTATTGTGCGAGAAATCAACCTCGAATCAGGTAAGCAAAATTTTGAAATTATTGCTGGTGAGCGCCGGTGGCGTGCTGCTCAATTAGCGGGTTTAACCACCATTCCTTGTTTAATTAAAGATGTCGATAACCGCTCAACTGTTGCGATTGCCTTAATTGAAAATATTCAACGTGAAGATTTAAACGCGATGGAAGAGGCGGTGGCACTTGATCGGTTAATTAACGAATTTGAGTTAACTCACCAGCAAGTGGCTGATGAAGTAGGCAAATCTCGCACCACAGTCAGTAATTTGTTACGCCTCAATACTCTTAACGTTGACGTAAAGTTACTGCTTGAACGTGGCGATATTGACATGGGACATGCCCGTGCTTTATTGGCCCTTAATGGCGAGTCACAAAGTGATAATGCCCGGGCGGTAGCTGATAAAAACCTCACGGTACGCGAGACCGAACGTTTGGTTCAGAAAGTCCTTAAGGGACTGCCAGAAAAAGAGCCGAAAATCATTGACCCAGATGTTGCCAGTTTACAGCAACGTATAAGTGATCATCTCGGGGCAAAAGTTGCGATTAATCATAATGCTAAAGGCAAGGGTAAAATGGTTATTTCATACACCACCCTCGAAGAGCTCGATGGTATTTTGGCTCATTTAAAGCTTGCTCAGTAATTCCTCTCTTATTGCTTCAATGCCCGTACGTTAGTGTTTTGTAAAATATAAAACACTAAATACGGGCATTCTTGACTCTTTAGTCTGATATTGCACAGTTATGTGGCATATAATGTCCTATTCGGTTGCATTATTAGCCAGAAAACGTATACTTCCGCATGCTTTTTTCGGCGCGATTTTATGAGTTACATTCGTTGTGATTCAACCACAAAATAAGCAGGTTGCGGAGTAAATAAATTGGTTAACAAACTAGCGAAGCGTGGGCGTTCAATGGCTTATAAGCTGATTGGCATGCAAACCCTAGCGATCTTGCTAACATCATTTGTTTTTTTCCTGACATTAGGAACTAAAGCGGGTTACTCGGCTCTTTGGGGCGGTGTGGTTGCTATTCTTCCTAATTTTGTCTTTGCTACCTTAGCTTTTCGCAATGCCGGAGCGAGCGCTGCAAAAGAAGTTCTTATTGACTTCTTTCGCGGTGAAGCACTCAAACTTGTTTTAGTGATAGTGCTATTTTGGGTGGTGTTTAATCTACTGGACGTGATTTATTTGCCACTATTCGTTACCTACGTAATGGCAATTGTACTCCATTGGTTATCACCATTAATTTTTAAATCCGAAAAAGTGGGATAAAAGATGTCTGCATCCGAACACGGTGAAGCCCTCACTCCTGGTAGTTATATCGGCCATCACCTCCAGAACTGGACGGTGGGTGATACAAGTACTTTTTGGCATGTAAATGCCGATTCACTACTTTTTTCTGTTGGTTTAGGTCTTGTTTTTATCATGTTATTTTGGAGTGTTGCCCGCAAAGCGACTTCTGGCGTACCTGGTAAATTACAGTGTTTCATCGAAATCGTTGTTGAATTCGTTGATAATACCGTAAAAGACACCTTTCATGGTAAAAGCGCAGTAATTGCTCCTCTTGCATTAACCATTTTCGTCTGGATTATCCTGATGAATACAATGGATTTAATCCCAGTTGATTGGTTGCCTCAGGCAGCTAATATGGTCGCTGGTGAAGATGTGTATTTACGTGTGGTACCAACCACAGATCCTAATATCGCATTAGCGATGTCATTTAGTGTCTTTTTCTTAATGATTTTTTACAGCATCAAGATTAAAGGTGTGTCAGGTTTTGTAAGAGAACTGACAATGCAACCTTTCAATCACTGGGCATTTATCCCAGTAAACTTGGTAATGGAATTAGTCAGCTTAATCGCTAAACCAGTTTCGCTTGGTTTGCGTTTATTTGGAAACATGTACGCTGGTGAAATGATCTTTATGTTGATTGCACTTGTAGGTGTTGGTCAGCTACCGCTACATTTTGTATGGGCAGTGTTCCATATCATGGTAGTAATTTTACAAGCCTTTATCTTTATGATGTTAACCATCGTTTATTTAAGTATGGCTCACGAAGATCATTAATTGATTTGACGTTTTTAACGTGATGACTACATGGCATTACTTTGAAAGCTAAAAACAATAAATTAAATTTTAAACTTTATATTTTTAAAACTATCTGGAGAAACTAATGGAAACAATCCTAGGCTTTACAGCAATAGCTGTTGCACTACTAATCGGTCTTGGCGCACTTGGTACAGCTATCGGCTTCGGTCTTTTAGGTGGCAAGTTTTTAGAAGGCGCTGCGCGTCAACCTGAAATGGCACCTATGCTTCAAGTTAAAATGTTCATCGTTGCTGGTCTTATTGATGCGATCGCTATGATCGGTGTTGGTATCGCTATGTACATGTTGTTCACCAACCCACTTGGCGCGATGTTAAACGGTTAATAGCTGATCTCTTTTAACAAACTAGGAGAGCCGTTATGAATCTTAACGCAACCCTTTTAGGTCAATCGATTGCCTTTTTGGTGT
This sequence comes from Gammaproteobacteria bacterium, assembly GCA_013214885.1. Classification (GTDB taxonomy): domain Bacteria; phylum Pseudomonadota; class Gammaproteobacteria; order Enterobacterales; family Psychrobiaceae; genus Psychrobium. The sequence goes on along the minus strand of JABSRS010000277.1, from coordinate 1,224 downwards.
TTGTTGTCTTTTGTATGAAATACATCTGGCCACCACTAATGAGCGCTATTGAAGATCGTCAAGCGAAAATCGCTGACGGCCTGGCCTCTGCTGAACGCGCAACCAAAGACTTAGAGCTAGCTCAAAGCAAAGCAACCGATCAATTGAAAGGTGCTAAGGCTGATGCTGCTGCTATTGTCGATGCTGCCAATAAGCGTAAAGCTCAAATTGTTGACGAAGCTAAAACTGCTGCTATTACCGAACGTGATAAAATTATCGCTTCTGGTTATGCTGAAGTTGAAGCGGAACGTAATCGTGCGAAAGAAGAACTTCGCCAGAAAGTTGCTGTATTAGCAATTGCTGGTGCTGAGAAGATTCTTGAGCATTCAATCGATCAAGCTGCTGCGAACGATATAGTTGAAAAACTTGTCGCCGAGCTTTAATAGGAGAATTGAGTAATGGCTGATTTAATTACCATCGCTCGTCCCTATGCTAAAGCAGCTTTCGATTTTGCCGTTGAGAAAAACAACGTTGACCAGTGGTTAGAAATGACTGCATTTCTTGGTCAAATCGCATCGAATGATGACGTTGTGAAATTGCTTAAAGCTACTACTGCATCTGTTGATGCGGCTGACTTGATGATCAAGTTAGGCGGCGAGCAACTTGACGAAAATGGTCAAAACTTGATTAAAGTTTTGGCTCAAAATGAACGTTTATTGGTACTTCCTGAAGTATCAGTGTTATTTGCCCAGTATTTTAACGAGTACAACAAGCAAGTAGATGCAGAAATTATTTCTGCCACTGAACTGAGTGACGCACAACAAGCCGATTTGGCTGCGTCATTGGAAAAGCGTTTAGCTCGCAAAGTGAAGCTAAGTGTAAGTATTGATAAATCTCTGGTTGCTGGCGTCATTATTCGTGTAGGAGATCTGTTAATTGACGGATCGATACGCGGAAAATTAGACCGTCTTAGCAGCCAGCTGCAATCGTAATTGGGGATTAGAGCATGCAACTAAATTCCACTGAGATCAGTGATCTGATCAAGCAACGCATCGAACAATTCGAAGTTGTTAGTGAAGCTCGTAACGAAGGTACTATCGTTTCTGTAAGCGACGGTATCTTACGCATCAACGGCCTAGCGGACGTGATGCAAGGCGAGATGATTGAATTACCAGGTGGCCGCTACGCGATCGCGCTTAACCTTGAGCGTGATTCTGTAGGTGCGGTTGTAATGGGACCATACGC
>JABSRS010000276.1 GCA_013214885.1 Gammaproteobacteria bacterium | reverse complement strand
AATTTAACCTGAAAACAGGCACCGTCACCCAGTGATGTATCACAATGTTCCCCTGCAACGTTAGTTAAATGCTGATAATCCACTTTTAATGTCTGCGCAATAGACTCAAGCTGTTGCTGAGTCATCGGTTGAGTTTGATCTACCAGAGTGACACTGGTGTTTTCATTGTCACTCTGGCATCCACTCAACAGGATTAGAGCAAACAATAAACTAAATTTTATCATATATAATATCCTAAAAAACCAGGCGTCGGCCTGGCTTTTATATAGCTTAATTACCCAAAATATTTAAAAGCTTAAGTTAACACCGACCACGAAACGACGACCATTTTGATAAATCGACATTAAACGGTTTTCTTGAGTATCATACTCAACAATTTCTTCATCTGTTAAGTTAACCGCTTCAAAGACTAAGTTAATGTTTTCAGAAATCGTATATGACGAGCTAAAGTCCAATTGACCATAAGCATCATTCCATAGTTGAGCACCAGTCCAATTCACGCCCTTGAACCATTTACTACGATAGTTATACATTAATCGAGCACCAAACAGCTCATTCTCGTAAAACGCGGTGACGTTGTACATATTTTTCGATGCACCTTCAACCAATCCATCAACTTGATTATTTTTGGCACTGGTATAGGTATAGTTTGCTACGAAGCCAATGTCACCAAAGTCTTGTTGATATCCAATTTCAACTCCCTCTGTACTACCACCGAGGCCATTAACTGGACGGTTAACAGTAACATCGACCATTTGTTCAGTTTGTTCATTGTAAAATTGCTCGGTATTGCTGTTAACAGTACGGTAACTGCTAATGTCTTTATAGAAATAAGTTGCTGAAATCAGAGAAGCGTCGTCAAAGTACCATTCCCACGACAAATCAAATTGATTAGCGATCATCGGTTTCAGACCTGGATTTCCTGCCGTACCGGTTGGAAACTCGCCATTTAAATCACTTGTTGTGGTAATAGGAGCTAAATCAGCAAAGTTAGCGCGAGACATCACGCGTGCTGCACCAAAACGAACAATTTGATCATCAGTAACATCAAAAGCAACGTTAAAACTCGGTAAAACTTCGGTATATGAATGATCTACACTCACCCATTCGAGCTTTTCAGGCGTTAGCCAGTCGCGATCAATTGTGTGAAACCCCCACGAGTCGGCACTAAAGTGATAACTTTCTGAGGTTTGATCCGTTTGTACAATACGAACCCCCATATTACCTCTAAAGCCTTCGCCATAAAACGAGCCTTTCGCATATAGTGCTAGAATAGATTCATTGATTTTCCAAATCTCACCCAGGACGTTGCTAACCGCATAATCAGCATTTTCACCGAAACCTAAGTTCCAAAATGCATCACGGTTACCCATTAACTGGTTAGTGACATTACCATTGACTACATTATCAGCAACATCTTGGGTTCCATTTGATTGCCCACAAGAAGCCAAAGTCGGACACTGTGCGAAAATATCAGACATGTAAGAAGAGTCAGGATCGCTTGACGTTTTCGGTCCGTGCCAGCTATATGCTTGGCGTCCTTGAGCACGGTCATGATCACGATATTTAACCCCAAATTTTACAGCGTTAAAAACACCATATTCAACGGGTACATCGAAATCAATTTGCGCATAAACCTCTTCATCCGTGGTTGGTTTGTTGCCGCCCCATGTCCAGTTCTGCTTCCACAGCGAACCATCTGTTGGGTCAACGTCAATATTAATGGTCGGTTTACCCGACAAATCGAAGCTGTAGCCGCCGTCAACATTCGGGGTAAAGCTCCAAGATGTCTCATTATAAGTACCACCTTTTGCCCTAGTACTACCGATTTGAGCGTGAACTGTATAGTCATCCGCTTCATAATTAATTTCTAAATCGTATGAATTAGTTTCGGTACTCGACTCACGATTAATAAAATCCCACTCATAAGCACCCGCGCCAACGACGGTGGCTGCGTAAATAGCATCACCATTAGCCTGGACATTTGAAAACTCTGCAGCATCATCATTTTGAGGACGGATCAATAAGTTAGTATTATGATTATTAGCATCCATTGATGAATCAAGAATGTTTAAGGTTAACTCTAAGTTGTCTGATGGTGCCCATTGCAAGCTGGCGAATATGGTTTCGCGGTCACGATCTTGCTTGAAAATAGGGTTGCCAATATCTTTAGGCATCCACTGACCATCAAATTTAGAGTCAGTCCAGCCAAGCACTTCTAGTCCTTCACGTTGAACCGTTCGGTCCTGTTTAGTAATAGAAATTAAAGCACCGAAGTTTTCTTGCTCATTTTTCCATGAATAAAGCACATCAACTTGTGGATCAGTTTGACCTGAAGTCTCTGAATATTGCGCCTGTAGGCCAATTTTAATGGTATTAGCATCTAACTCTAATGGCTTACGTGTTTTTAACACGATAGTACCACCAATTGAACCTTCATCAACGTCCGCTTCAGGTGTCTTATACACCTCTATTGCCTTGACTAGCGATGATGGCAACAGTGTAAAGTTAAAGCCTCGCGATGGACTATCAAGAATAAACCAATCGGCAGTAGCAACATTTTGACCATTTAACAAGGCACGATTTTGGTTGGGTCCTGAACCACGAATGGTAATTTTTTCACCCTCACCAAATTCACGACTGACCGCAACACCGGTGATACGCGATAATGACTCCGCTACATTCTTATCCGGAAATTTACCAATATCATCGGCCGTAATAACATCCACGACAGAGTCCGCAAATCGTTTAGCATTAACGTTAGCTTTTAAACTTCCGCGGATACCTGTAACTTGAATCACTTCAAGATCTTCCGATACAGATTTATTTTTCTCAGCCGCCAGCACTGGCATAATTGCAGTACCACTCAGCACAACCGCAATACTGGTTGCCAGCAAATGTTTTTTGAATGTTATTTTTGACATTGGCTCTTCCTTTACTCAATTAGTTTTATTATATTTATGTTATTTGCCACTCACCAAATGACAACGCTGTCATTTGGTGAGTTAAAACATTACACTTAAAATATATTTTTTGCCACATAAAAATAACATTTTCGTGCGTTTTTTACTCTAAAACCTTCATGGCAACACACAATACCTATACATAAAAGTGCCTTGGTGGGATTACTTACAGCGTCATAGTTATACTTTAACGATGATGTTGTTGCTATGTAGCACTTTTGATATCAACCAAAAGAGGACAACATGCAACAATGCAAAAATAAGAGAAGCTAAGTTTTCACCCGTTAGTTGATTGATTTGTAGATACAAATAATGATTGAGATTCACGCTAGTTCCATCGCTATTTGGAATGTCAATCAAATAGTAGCTAGAGACCCAAAGCCATGACAACACATAAATAAACATCGGGTTTGTACCATAAACTAGCAATGGATTAACCAATCTAACTTGTTTTTTAATGTCAACTAGCCAAATGAAAAACACCAATACTAACAATGAGCAGCCCGATGAGAACAACACATAAGAGCTAGTCCATAAGGACTTGTTTATTGGTAAGGCTTGACTCCACATTAGTGCTAATCCAATCATTACTACTGCAACCGTTGCCAACTCAATAATACTGTTTCTTTTACTCTGTGAGCCAGTAAGCCATTGAGTAGCAGCAAAACCAATTAACACATTTACTACGGCTGGAATTGTACTCAATAAACCCTCAGGCTCAAAAGCAAGCCCCTTCCCCTGCCATAGATGGTTTTCACCCAATACTTTCAGGTCAAACTGACGCACAATATTGCCACTAAGCGTAAAAGCCTCACCGACAGGGGCTAGTAACAAGAACAACCAATAACCCAATAACATCAGTATCGCAACGCAAATCAAAGGTTTTGGCTTGAGTGTAAGTACTAAGGTAGCGGCAACACCGTAGGCAATGCCAAGTCGTTGTAATACTCCCATTAATCGCAACTCACTTAAGGGATCATGATGACCGTAAGCATTTAATAATATTCCTAAAGTAACAATAATAGCGGCGCGCTTAATCACGCAAAAAATAGCAGCCCTGTTACATTCAAAGTTGGTTTTGGCCAACGAAAAATACAACGCTGAACCAATAATAAACAAGAAAAAAGGAAAGATCAGATCCGTCGGTGTAATACCGTGCCAGTCAGCATGAAGTAGCGGAGCATAAACTGCCGCCCACGACCCTGGAGTATTAACTAAAATCATTAACGCAATTGTTAGTCCGCGAAAAGCGTCTAACGCTAAATACCTATTTGATGCCATCAGTTTAAGATCCCGTATTTTTATGCTGTTGATAGTGGGTAATTAATCGACTCGTTGAACAGTCATGGTTAGTATTGAGTTCTTGACTGGTCAACTCTTGCTCAATGCTAGCGGCCAGATCTTTACCCAACTCCACTCCCCATTGATCAAACGAGCAAATTTCCAGCACAATACCCTGAACAAAAATCTTGTGCTCATATAATGCAATTAAGCTACCAAGCGTTTTAGGGTCTATTCGTTGTAATAACAAGGTATTTGTTGGCCGGTTACCAGCATGAACCTTATGTGGTGCCAATTTATCGATATATTGCTGAGTTCGACCTTTAGCCGCTAAATCGGCACGAACTTGCTGTTCATCAACACCAGTCATTAATGCCTGAGTTTGGGCAAAGAAGTTAGACATCAGTGTTTCATGATGCCCTTTTACTGGCGTCACACTTTCGATTGACCCAATAAAATCAGCTGGCACCACGTTATTGCTCTGATGTAAATATTGGTAAAAGGCATGTTGGCCATTAATCCCTAAACCGCCCCAAATTAAGGGGACGGTCTGGTAATCGACGGGCTTTCCATCCAAAGTGACAGATTTACCATTTGATTCCATTTCAGCCTGCTGTAAATAGGCTGATAACATATGTAAGGTTTGGTCATAGGGTAAAATCGCCTGAGATTTACAGCCTAAAAAGGTGGCATTCCAGACACTTAAT
>JABSRS010000275.1 GCA_013214885.1 Gammaproteobacteria bacterium | reverse complement strand
TTAATGTATAACACTTCATAGTTATTACTTTGCCTTGCTTACTTTCTCAACAACTCTAGCAGAAATATCAAACTTTTTGTCAATGTACGCAACTGCACATGACTGTAGGATAACGTCAAATTTTTCGGCTTTTGCGATTTCATTGATTGCAGCACGGATTTTCTGTAGTAGTTGGTTTTTTTCTGCACCTTCACGACGACGAACATCCTCTTCCAGTGCCTTTCCTTTCAATTTTAACTCACTTTGCAATGATTCAGCATTACGCACCAATGCCGTGCGCTCATCGTCTGACATTAATGCACCGTCACGCTTATATTTTTCATCAAGTTTAGCTAGCTTATCTTGAATTTTTTTAATCGCGTCATAACGTTCGCTAAATTCTTTTTGTAACTGTTGCTGAATAAGTTCACGCTGCGGCAATTGCTGAAAAATGCTCTGCATGTGAATCACACCAATTTTCTGCTCAGCAGCTTGAGCAACCGAGCCAAAGGTAGCTCCCACTAAAAGGGCACTAACACTTAGTGCAGATAGTAATTTTTTCAAGTTAATCTCCTGATTAAATATTAAACTGCTAGCAAAACACCTTGTTTTGCTAGCTATTGTAATTGTTAGAATGTTGTACCGATATTGAATGAGAAAACTTCGAGTTTATCATTCTCAACTTGTTTAAGTGGCCTTGCTAGGCTAAAGACCATTGGCCCCATTGGCGATAGCCACTGGACCGATATACCATAAGATGCTCTAAATTCGCTAGGGTCAGAAAAGTCATATATTTTAGCGAACTGCTCACTTGGCAAACTGCGATAGCTTTCGTAGTCAAACTCGGTGTCCCAAATATTACCAGCCTCGACAAAGAAACTGGTTCGAACCGAGCTTCCAGCCCCTTCATCTAAGAACGGTGTTGGTACAAACAGCTCTAAAGTGGCTAGTGCCATGGCGTTACCACCAATCGCACTATACTCATTAATTCTTAATTGGTTTGGATCGCCAGCTATTGGGCGAGAACCGCCATCTATAACATCGATCGGTCCAGAACCGCCTTGTTCCTGAGCAGCGACTAAATACATTGCTTTTGGACCAATAGTATTTGATTTAAAGCCACGTAATGAGCCACTACCACCCGCCCTAAAGTTCTCAGAGAAAGCAAACATGTGATCATTACCATCAATTTGGCCATAACCATTACCATAACCAAGTTTTATTTTGCTCATTAACGAGAAACTTTCGCTGCGATTTAATGGCAAGTAATAACGATTTTCAAAATTTAATTTGAAATATTGAATTTCACTGCCTGGCACCGTCATTTTAGCATTAAAGCTAGTTGACGCTCCCGAGGTCGGGAAAGTCGAACGATTTAACGTTACTCGACTCCAACCAGCACTAACTTCGAAGTTATCAAATGCGATATCACCGTTGTCATCGCCACCATAAACTGCATAAAAATCTTTTACTTGCTCGTAGGTATTCAACTCTGAGATATCATTATGTCTAAACGCTACCCCTAAGTTAATTCGACTAACTGGATTAATTGGAAAACCGAGGTTAAACCCAATTCCGTATGAGTTATTGTTGTAACGCTGTAAGAATGCTGAGTTTTTATAGCTGGTCTCAGACCAATAGACATTACCGCCAGCACTGATGCCTTCGTGGGTAAAGTATGGGTCACGATAAGACAAGTTAACGCTCTTTTTGTAATCATTGGTATTTAAGCTAATACCAACACTGTTGCCAGTACCAAGGAAGTTACTTTGTTCTAATCCTAACTGGAGGCTTAAACCACCGTAACTGCCGTAGCCAACACCAGCGTTGAACGAACCAGAAGGCTGCTCACTCACCGATACTTCAACATCAACTCGATCGGAAAAACCAGCAACGGGAATAATTTCAGCTTCAATATCTTCGAAGAACCCTAAACGATTTAAGTAAACTTTAGAGTTATCAATCAGCTGATTATTCAACCAACTTCCTTCAAGCTGGCGCATTTCACGGCGTAATACCTGATCTTCGGTATTTGAGTTACCTTTAAAGCGTATTTCATTAACGTAAACACGCTGGCCAGGTTCGATATTGAGGTTAAGTACTACTTCATTGGTTTCATCATCAACTTCAGGGTAGGTCGATACTTTTGGATAAGCATAGCCAAATCGCCCCAGATACCTTGATATCATTTCTTCGGTATAAGTGACTTCGGCGCCATTGTAAGTATTACCAACTTTTAATGGCACGAGCTTTTCTAAAATGTCGCGATACTTCTCAATATCACCAATTAAATTAACCCCAGCAACCTTATATGCATCACCTTCATCAACGTTCAGGGTGATATAGAGACCTTTTTTGTCAGGCGACATCGACACTTGGGTCGTATCGACTTTAAAGCGAATGTAACCACGATCTTTATAAAAACTTTCTAATGATTCGATATCACCTTGGAGCTTTTGCTTTTGGTAGCGTCGCTCGCCAAATACATTCCACCAAGCGACAGTATCGGTGAGCTCAAATTGTTCTTTAAGCTCTTGGTCGTTAAAGATGGTATTACCGACAATATTAATTTGTTTAATATCAGCAGCATCGCCTTCGGTAAACTTAAATGTTATACCGATCCTATTACGTGCCATCTTATTAGTAACCGCTTCAACTTTGGCCGAATATTTACCAACACTGAAATAGAAATCTTCTAAACCTTTTTCAATTTCAGTTAATACAGTCCGGTCAAGCGGTTCGCCAAGACGGATCCCCGAACCATTCAAACTGTCCGTTAGCTGCTCGTCTTTCAGATCTTTATTACCATCAAAGCTAATTCTAGCGATAGTCGCTCGTTCTTTAACTTTGATTAATAACTGAGTGCCCTCTTTAAATACTTGAATATCTTCAAAATTACTTGAGCGATACAGGGTTTTAATTAAACGCGCAATTGTTGCGTCGTCAAGAGTATCACCAACTTTTACTGGTACATTCAACAATGCAGCACCGAGTGCAACACGTTGGAGTCCGTCAATACGGATATCAGAAACAACAAAGGATTCTGCGGCCAGTGCGGTGTAACTTGTGCCTAATAAGGCAATGGGAGCCAAAAGCTTAAAAAACTTCATAATGCTGTAATTTATTATCCTTATTATTCGACAGCTTTACAGTCGAGTAAAATCATTAAAAATTGCGATGCTCATTAACATGAACAACAAAATAGCGCCAATTTGAAAGCCGACATTTTGAATACGTTCTGGAACAGGTTTTCCCGTTAAAAGCTCAATAAAGTAATACATCAGGTGCCCACCATCAAGCACTGGAAGCGGTAAAAGGTTAATTATTCCTAAATTAACGCTAATTAAGGCCAAAAAGCTCAAAAAAGCGACAATTCCGTAGTCAGCACTTTGCCCAGCTCCTTTAGCGATAGAAATGGGTCCACTGAGATTTTTAACCGATAAATCACCAGTAAGTAATTTACCAATCATTTTAAAACTCAATGAAATTAATTGACCAGTTTTATCAACGGCCAACACCAACGCATCAATTGGACCATAATGAAGCGTTAGTTTCATATCTTCAGGCCAAGCCTCCATTGTTGGGCTTATGCCTGCAAAACCTGACACAGTTCCGTCACTATTGGTGCGCGCTAATGGTGTTAATTGGGTACTATAAGTATTACCACCTCTTCGATAGCCAATTGTTAAAGAAGTTCCACTACTTCGCTTAACTATTTTAACAAAATTTTGCCACTGTCCGATTTCTTGACCATTGACGGTTAGTAATTCATCACCAACGAGTAAACCACTACTTTGGGCGGCAGAGTCCTTTGAAACAGCGCCTAATACCATTTTGATCGGTGGGTAATATGGTTTAATTCCCAACGAGACTAGCGCATTCTCTTGCTCAGGGTTAAATTGCCAATCAGTAATTTTTAATGTTTTATTAATCGGATGAGTTGAAGGTGGTTTAACAACTGTTACCTCGATCACATCATTGCCCAGAGCGCCGATCAATGCAAGGTTAACATCTTGCCACTCTTTAATCTCTAAACCGTCGACTCGTTGAAATTTTTCACCCAATTTAAACTCAGCAATCTCAGCAATTGAATCACTGGTGATTTCGCCAATGACTGGTTTAACCGTGTTCACACCAATTAAATACATTAACCAAAATGCAAAAATAGCAAAGATAAAATTAGCGATAGGGCCCGCTGCAACGATCGCAATTCGCTGAAAGATCGATTTGCGGTTAAACGCACCATCAAGTTGATCTTCTGGCACATCATCAACTCGCTCATCGAGCATTTTGACGTAACCACCTAATGGGATCGCAGCAATAACATATTCGGTGCCGTCCTTACCAGTCTTGCGCCATAGTGCTTTACCGAAACCAATAGAAAAGCGTTCAACGATCACTCCACAACGTCTAGCAACCCAGAAGTGGCCAAATTCATGGACCGCAACCAGCAAACCTAGCGCAATAATAAATGAACCTAAATTCCATAAAAATGTGAATAGCATACTTAGTTAGCTCGCTTAATGTTATGGAGTTGTTTAATTTTTTGTGTCGCTAATTGACGCGACTTAATATCGAGTTCAATTATTTGATCCAATGTATCCACTGAGGTACTTGCAAAAGCATTTAATACATAATCATTAACCTTGGCAATATCGGTAAACTTTATTTGATGATGTAAAAACGCTGCTACTGCCATTTCATTGGCACCGTTGATTGCAGTTGTCGCTCCTTGACCAAACGATCGAAATCAGGTGGCTGGAACGAAAAATCTTTAAGTTGACTGAAGTTAAGTGGCTTAACGCCTGATTCAATCCGCTCTGGATATGATAATGCATAGGCAATGGGCGTTCGCATATCAGGGTTGCCCATTTGAGCAATCACTGAACCATCAACATATTGAACCATCGAATGAATAACACTTTGCGGGTGAATAACCACTTCAATTTGGTCACGCTTGGTGTCAAACAGCCAACG
>JABSRS010000274.1 GCA_013214885.1 Gammaproteobacteria bacterium | reverse complement strand
TTCAACTTTTAAGAATTCTTCAACCAAATCATAATTAGAACCGTGAGCAGTCGCAAATTTAACCGCAAGCTTACCTAGATCTAAACGTGCATGCTTAATGTCCAATTCGGCGATAGCTAGAAGTAACGGGAAAGACTCACGTAAGCGCAGTTTTTCACCGTTATGCTGGCGAACATTTCTATGAGCTTTGATGATATCAATCGTTGTAGCACTTAATAGAGGACGACCGTAAACTGTTATTTCGATCCCTTGTTGACGAAATAATTTACCGAGTAATGGTTGCATTGCTTCAGCTAGTTCTTGGCGCTCTTGCCAACTTTTTAAATACTTATCTTGGTTCATTTAAAGCTATCCTTCGTGGGCTAAATTTGAAAAGCAGATCGGTTTTGAGTTAAAGTAATGTGCAGCTAAACAAATTGATAACTTTGAATAGCTTGCTGTAATTAGGGTCGTAACAATACAAGTCACCAAACAACATAATATAAATAAGTCTTTTATTGTCGGTTATGCCGCCTTAAAAACGTCATGCATTTTATCGTAAAAAACAGTCTAATACCAGTAAATACAAAGGTTAAAGCTGTTGTAATATTACATACAGGATCTAAGTTTGAAATATATTAAAACGTCATTTTTAGCCATTTTTATATTTTCGCTATCCCTGCTGGCCAGTTGCAGCGATAGCAGGATTACGATGTATCAAGTTTGCAACGACTACCATGAAATTTGTCACGACATTGATACGGAGGGTTGGTGTAAACATCAGCGTTCGGATTTAATCATCCGCCGTTATCAACAATTACAAACACCACGCGACCTAGACAATACATACCGCACCCTGATGTCATGGCGAAAATTTAACGATTGTATTGCAGTCGCCTCAAAAATCACCAGAAGAACGGTAGAGGATCGCACGTCGGTCCGCACCAAGGCTTACTTAACGAGCATTAAAGAAATTGAAAAGCTAGAGCAGCAAACCCTAGCGTCAACATACCCACAACTCATGTACTATCACTGGGCTGAAGACGGCAAGCAGTACCGAATTGATGCATTAATTAAACTTGATCAACAGGGGAAGATGGCGTCAACTGAACTACAATTAATGATGGCAAGTTACTATGCTAAAGTCGATAAAACCAAAGAAATGACCGCACAATATAATGCCCTGTCCTTGCTCGATTTGGCGAGCGAATATCAATTGAACAATCAAATTTACGCTAGTCTAGCAACCAATTACTATCAAAAAAACAAATACCATCTGGCGTTTATTTGGGCTAGAGTTGCTGAAAAATCGGGGCTAAAAACAGCCGCAGTATCTACGTTAAAAAGAAAGCTCAAAGCCGAAAAATATGATCTGAAACACCTAGAAGATATTGCGCATAAAACATACCTATCAATTGCCGCTAATAAATTCACCCCTCCTGAGCAACTTTTATAACGATCAAAAAATCGTTGCTTTGAAGTCAAATGTAATAAAATTACACTTTTTTATTGTCTTTTTGTTCAAAACAGGTCAATAATGTCTTTAAATTAAATATAGGCATTAATGATGAACGTCCTAGAACAAATAACTCAAAACCTTGAAAAACTCAGTAAATCTGAGCGCAAGGTTGCTGATGTCATTCAAGCATCGCCCAAAACGGCTATCCATTCAAGTATCGCTGCTTTAGCAAAAATGGCTGATGTTAGCGAGCCAACCGTTAATCGGTTTTGCAGACGAATGGACACCAAGGGATTTCCTGATTTTAAACTTCATCTAGCTCAGAGTCTTGCCAATGGTACTCCCTATGTTAACCGCAACGTCGAAGAGACCGATAATGTCGAAGAATACACCACCAAGATTTATGATTCGACCCTCGCTAGTTTAGATCGTAGCAAACAAATGATTGATACAGCGGCCATCAATCGTGCCGTTGATATTCTAACTCAAGCAAAAAAGATTTCGTTCTTTGGCTTAGGTGCTTCGGCTTCAGTCGCCCAAGATGCATTAAATAAATTTTTTCGATTTAACGTCCCAGTGGCCAGTTATGAAGATGCCTTAATGCAACGCATGAGTTGTATTAATTCGACTGAGGGTGATGTCATTGTCTTTATCTCCCATACTGGCCGCACCAAATCATTGGTCGACATTGCTCAAATTGACAAACAAAACGATGCGAACGTTATTGGGATCACAGCACGCAACTCCCCCCTAGCCGACGCTTGTCACCTGGTAATCTCGACCGAAATCCCTGAAGATACTGACTTATATATGCCAATGGCATCACGTATTGGCCAGCTAGTGATAATAGACGTATTGGCCACTGGTTTTACGCTAAGACGTGGTAGTAAATTTAGAGAAAACCTCCAAAAAGTGAAGCAAGGTATTAGAGACTCACGCTATACCAAGACTCCAGACTGAAATATTTAGATCACAATTCATCATAATTAGTGGAATTTACCAAAAATTATGTAATTATATTACAAAATTAAAATGAGAAGATAAATAAATGGACACTAACGCGATGTATAGAAGAACGAAAATCCTTACCACCTTAGGACCAGCAACAGATAGCCCTGAAATTTTAGAACAATTAATTTTGGCTGGAGCAAATGTAGTTCGTTTAAATTTCTCTCATGGTAACAGTGAAGATCACATCGCGAGAGCCAAAATGGTAAGAGATGTCGCCAAGAAGCTCAATACCCACATTGGTATTTTAGGTGATTTGCAAGGACCTAAGATTCGAGTTGCCAGGTTCAAAAACACTAAAATTGAATTATTAAATGGTGATACCTTTATCTTAGACGCCGATTTGGACAAAGATGTTGGCGATCAACATCAGGTCGGCATCGACTATAAGCAATTGCCAAATGATGTAAATGTCGGTGACGTCCTTTTACTTGATGATGGTAGAGTCCAGCTTGAAGTGACCGCCATCGAAGGCAGTAAGGTCATAACAACGGTATTAATTGGTGGTCCATTATCAAATAATAAAGGCATTAACAAACAGGGTGGCGGTTTAACGGCGGCAGCTCTGACTGAAAAAGATAAGGCAGATATACTTACCGCGGCAGAAATTGGCGTCGATTACCTGGCAGTTTCATTTCCACGTAATGGTGATGAAATGCGTTATGCGCGTAATTTAGCGGAAAAAGCAGGATTAAAAACTAAACTCGTCGCTAAAATTGAACGCGCTGAAGTGGTCGCAACTGACGAAGCACTTGATGATGTTATCTTAGCTTCTGATGTCGTCATGGTCGCCCGTGGTGATTTAGGGGTAGAGATTGGTGATGCAGAATTAGTCGCTGTTCAGAAAAAGATTATCCAGCGCTCTCGGACTCATAACCGCATTGTCATTACGGCAACGCAGATGATGGAATCGATGATTACTAACCCAATGCCTACTCGTGCTGAAGTGATGGATGTTGCCAATGCAGTACTCGATGGTACTGATGCCGTAATGCTTTCAGCCGAAACTGCTGCGGGTAAATTCCCAGTTGAAACAGTCAAAGCAATGGCCAATGTCTGTCTTGGCGCAGAAAAGCACCCTTCTATCATTAAATCTCGTCACCGGGTACAAGAAGAGTTCACTACGGTTGAAGAAACCATTGCACTATCGACAATGTATGCTGCCAACCATTTAAAAGGTGTTAAGGCCATTGTTGCATTGAGCGAATCGGGTAAAACACCACAGTTGATGTCACGCATCAGTTCGCGTTTACCAATCTATTGTTTATCGCGCCATCAGAGCTGTTTAAATTCTGTTGCACTTTACCGTGGTGTCTACGGCGTCTATTTTGACTCAACCACCATTGATTATAGTGAATTGGCGATGTCAGCATTGGCTGAGCTTAAAATACAAGGTCACGTTGAAAGTGGCGATACCATCATTTTCACTTATGGTGACAACATGGAAACTGTGGGTGGCACCAATACTTGTAAGGTATTAACGGTTAAATAATTTAAACCGTTAATCACCAACATCGTCGCTCCATGACATCTCGGTAACTGCTCCTGCGTTACCCTAATACGCACATCCGTGTGCGAACTTGTCATCGTGACATTGCCGCCAAGGATGGCGGTACTTAGGTTTTGCAGGAGCAAAAAAACTGACCGTTCATCCTGAACAAAAAAGGGAGACTATTTAGTCTCCCTTTTTTGATCTCATTGGCATTAGTCAATATCGTATATGGTCGGTATTGGTTGGCGCTTATGCTGAGTGCGTTGATAAATGGCAATTAGCCGTGCTTCAATATCTGCTCTCACCTCTTTCCCTTCAAGAAAGTCATCGATTTGATCGTAACTAATACCCAACGCTTCCTCATCGGTAAGTCCAGGTTTATCACACTCTAAATCTGCTGTCGGGGCCTTTGTTACCAAAAGTTCAGGTGCACCTAAATAAGATGCAAGTGCCCTTACCTGTCGCTTATTTAGCCCAAAAAGAGGGGCAAGATCGCAGGCTCCATCGCCAAATTTAGTGTAGAAGCCAGTGATGTTCTCCGCCGAATGGTCAGTTCCTATCACTAGGCCGCCAGTTAACCCTGCGATATGGTATTGGGCTGACATTCTCATTCGCGCTTTAAGGTTGCCTTTAATAAAGTCTGGGTTAACCCCACTTTTAGGGGTTAGCTTGTTGACTTGGCATGCGGCCAGCATCCCTGAGGTAGCAGCCTCGATATTAATGGTCAACGCCTGACTGGGTTTTATAAATGCTAACGCTAGTTGC